>CAMPKG010000049.1 GCA_946887085.1 uncultured Sphingobacteriales bacterium | reverse complement strand
GGGGTGCATCTGCATACAGCCTAATAAGTGTTTGACCACGATCAATTAACTCTTTCACAGCAGGTCAGTACCGCACGGCGGCTGCGATCGGAAAAGACCCAAGGTGCGGTTGAGATATTTGATCTTGATATAACTGGCATACTGTGTCGATGTAAAATATTTTTTTGCAAGATACAATTCGGACGAAGTGGGTGCAGCAAATTTTGTAACCGAGTTTTTAGCAATATAATTTGTTACTACCCGCGCGTTGTGTGTTCGCAATCCTCCAACAGGAGCACGGTGGTGTAATATTATCGCAGATGGGTCGAAAACCATTAGTGCCCCATTCAAATGACAACGTGTTGCCAGGTCGTGATCAGCGCGAATATTCTTGTTGTAGAACATATCAAACATTCCAGCCTGCTCGACAACCGATTTTTTTATGAGTGTAATAGGAAAGGTATCGGACAAATAGTAGTGATGATTGACTGGCACATATTCTATTCCTATTTCGTGCACATTCGCCGCTACCATATCGCAATCGAACCGACGACGTGTAGCTAACAATTTTTCGATGAAATCAGGTTGAATACCGTCTGCATCATCACCGAGAAACAATACATAGTCGCCTTTTGCCTCAGCAACTAATTTGTTCCAGGCTGTGCATTGCCCTTTTTCATCCTGCGGAAAATAACGGATATGCAGGTTGGGATATTTATCTACAGGTATATCGACCCGGTCTTTTTCATCTGTCTGATCGGTAATAAGTACCTCGAGTGGCAATACTGTTTGTTTCGACAATTGCTCCAGCTCCCTCAAAAGGTAGGGATACCGGTTCAACGTAGGTGCCAAAACTGAAACAGTCTCTGTATATCGTTCTGTTACACGAGTATCCGAACGATGTATAGCCGGATACATGTCTTTTTGCTTTTCCACATCTCGCCCAAGCCAACCTGCCAGGCTAAATAGGCTGTTATCCCTATTCAGTACTATCCACAATTGCCATTTTAACGGAAAGAACTGTTTCGCAAATCTCAATTCATCGCTTGCAGGAACAGTAGAAACATGTTGCTCTTGCGCAACTAAATCGGGAGTATATCGGATAATAGCCCCCTGTTTCAGCAATTGGTACCCAAGTGCCAGGCCAAACATCGCAAGCGATTTATAACCCTCTGGCAAATGCACCCGTCGCAAGATGTTTCGATTGATAAGGCAAGCCTGGATGCTCAACCTGAAAGACGTGTGTTCAACATCCGCGGTTGCATTACAGTTATACAACCATGTGGGATGAACATAGTTAAGCACGTCAGGATATTTTCCCAAGCCCAGTTGAATGCCCGCATGCCACGCGTCCATCGGTCGTTTAAGTAGAGCAGTGATCGATTGCATATCCGGGTCTCCAAGTGTGCAATCCCAGAAAAATAACCATTCCGCCTCTCCATCTTGCAGGTCCGATACGGTCTTAATAACATGGGCCGGATCTCGTTGCACCTGGCGCACCTCACCGTGCGGCCAGTCAATGCGCGCTTCACCCGAAGAGAAATAAAGAAGATCGATTCTAGGTAGTTTCATGAACTTTACAATAAAATTGCACAAAAGCTCTTGCCTGGTCTTCTATTTTAAAATGCCGGTGAACCCTTTGTATGCCCCTTTCGCCCATTTGCCGGGCGGCTTCGTAGTTGTTATAACACCATTCCAGTTTTTCAGCAAGTTGTTCTACATCCCATTTTGACACGACGAAGCCGGTTTCACCATCAACCACATTCTCGCCCAGCCCATCCGCATCGGAACAAATAACCGGCAAGCCCATTGCCTGTGCTTCCAATACGGAATTACAGAACCCCTCTGATATCGCTGGATGCACAAATACGTCAGTTGTTAAAAGAAATTCTCTTAACACAGGCGGAGACATATAGCCAGCTAAACTCACCTGATCTTGCAGTCCCAATTCGTGAATAGTATATTCGATTGCATGCAGGTGATCGCCTTCGCCAATAATCGTGTATTCAAACGGAATTCCCTTTTCTCTTAAAAGGTGAAGTGCTTGCACCGCATACTCAAAACCTTTTTTCCAGGTTAATCTGCCGACACTGACTATTCGAAGTTTGTTGTTAAAGCGATTGTCCGTTATCCTGCGATGAAACACGTCAGTATCAACCGCGGGAGCTATTAAAGCTTCAACCTTGGCCGACTGATATCCTCGTTTCACTGCGCGGCGTTTCAAGTCTTCGCCCAAAAAATGCACGCCATCCGAATTGTTCCAAACATCTGAATAATAATTGCTATCGTTAAGCCCTATATAGTTTAAATCATATCCCCTGAAGCTAACCGACATTTTAACAGCGGTCAATCTCTTTATTGTCGCGATGTCTTTTGCCAATGTGCCAAATTCAAAATGCACTATATCAGGCTTGACACTAAATATAGGTTGGTAATAGAGCAACAACTTTAATCGTTGAATCATTGGCTCTTTACCAAACAGCAAATACTTCCTGACAATATTCTTGCTAAAAAATAAGGAGAGCGCAGCCTTGATAACATGCAATGTGCCTGTAGCTTTATAAATACCGCGATGTATCTTATTCCTATATTGTTCGATACCGTACCGTTTGACAAATTCATCAATGTTTCCCTGGGTATCCCAGACTAAAAGATGAGTGTCTAATTTCGCCAGCATCTTAATAAACTTTGCAGCTAAAAATCCCGAATTTGACGGGACTTTGTGCATCACTAAGAGTATTTTAGGCTTATGCATTTGACATTCGTCTAATAAACTGCGCAAAAGTGTGCAGCATCGAAACGGTGTACCCGTTAGCACCCGAAGGATCGCGGTAAAATGTATTGAGCAATTCGCGAACTTTTTTTTCAGGCACTATTTCGTTAAAAATGGGATAGAATAGGGCCTGCTCAAGCTTGGCCTTTCCCTCAGGATGCAGATAGAACAGTTCCCAGTTTCGTGTGATGGGCTTTGCACCACTTATAGACCGGCTTAACTTATTGAATGCGCGATAGGCAATACTCCTGTTGTTGAAATATTTATAGGAATATAAATTTCGTCCATACTCCTGCCAGGTGATACCGGCCAACTGTGGGTGAAAATGTTTAATGTAGTTGATCTGAAATTTTCTGCCCAAATGCATTTCTGCAGGTATGGAGAGTATAGAGTCTGCCACATATTTATCGTAGAACGGAAGCACCGGGAAAGCACCGGCCTGGTACATTCTGATGCTTGCCAGCGTCCAGCGAAATGACCAATTGTTGGTTTTGTAGGCCCTGAACTTCATCTCCGGATCGTTAATATGTTTCAGCTCACCTAGCGCATCCTCAAAATGACCTTTTACATACTGCTCCGGATCGGGTAGGTGGGAGGCACATACTTCTGACAATAACCAGTCACTTCCCTTCTTTATTATCTTTTTTTTATAAGCGGCATAAAGTCCGTTAGGGCCGTCAGAAACATTCATATTGTCCATCCAGACATCGCCCCAATGCCCACCTATTACCATGTCGGCATGCTCTTCGAGCACGTCTTCCATACAAGCCTGCCGGGTTCCATCTACATATTGAAACAAGTCAACCGAATCTGCGATAATATCTATTTTACTGAACAGGTAATCAGGCACAACGCACTCACCGAATGAAATATTCAACGAGCTGGCTATTCTTCCCGCTATTCTAGTCTCTATTGATTTGGGGTTGTAGCCATAAGAATACGCCCATAAGCGTGTGCTTGCATCATTAACTGAACTGGTGACACCTGCCAGCATTCGCGAATCAAGGCCTCCTGATATAGGCAATGCGACCTTCCGTTCTTTCATCGCATAGCGAACTGAACTCTTTAATGCATGATGCAGTCGTTCGAAGTGGGTTGCTTCTCCAACTTGCGAAACGTTATACTGCCATTCCCAATAACAGTGGTGGTCAACAAGATTCAGCTGTTCATCAAACGTATAACAGGATGCTGGTTTGAATATCCTGATACCAGACAGGTAAGTTCTGTCACTGGGAAAATATCCAGTGGCGAAGAATGCGGCTAATCCTTCCCAGTCCAGTTTTTTTTCAGGTGAATCTTTTGCCATACCCAAATAAAAAGTACCTATGGCCGGCGTTTGGCCGCCCATCCAATACGCGTGGTAGGTACCAAACCGATTGGTAAAAACATGTGTAGTCTTTGATACTTTTTCCCTGACAAAAATGATGTAATGTCCCGCAGGGTCATCGAACTCTCGTACTCTACCTGCGGTATAATCACAACACCTGCGCAATAATTCGGTATCAGTAACAGGTTCATACAACTGACCCAGCACCAGGATATAAGCATTCTCTTCATCAATCTCCCTGAAAAAAAGCTTGCGTTCATCATGCGGTTTATTGAAGTAAATGCCGTCTGATCTATTTTCCCATTCGGCGTGGCCCAGGCGTTTTGCAACCGGTTTCAGGCATCCATCACTTATCCATATATCGAAAAATGCACTCACTGAAAACGAATGAGTTTTCTATAAACGTCGACAAAGCCTTTTGCTTCTATGTCAAGAGAATTTTTGGAGATAACTAGCTGATGTGCGGCTTGCCCAAAGCGGCTTCGGAGATCCGGAAACTCTTTCAAAGCAACTATCCGATCTCTAAGCTCTCGTACACACTCCGCTGCAAATAAAAATCCGGTCTTTCCGTGATGCACAAGATCATTGCTTCCCGCGACATCGCTTGCAATACAAGGAAGGCCTGCGGCCATCGCCTCGAGCAACGCTACCGGACAACCTTCCTCATGCCCATGTCTATTAGTAGTAGGAAGTACAAACAGGTCAGCGGCCGACAGTACGGTATTGATGTCCCCCACAGGACCGAGGAAAAACACGCGTTCTTCGAGGTTATTGTCTATCACGAGCTTGCGTAATTCGCTGGCATATACTTCGTCGCGCTCTGCGCCGGCCAGCAACAGGTAAGTATCCGGCAAGTCAATTATCGCCCGCACCAATGTCACATGGTCTTTTACACGTACCATCTGTGCAACGCAACATACAACAAACGCATCCTCAGGTATGTTGTATCGACCTCTCACGTCCGACGGGACCTTCCGAAAAGAATCAACCGCAACTCCTCCTTGAACGAGGTAGCTTTTACGTTTAAAATACCAAGGTGCAAGTTGTTGTTTCAGCAACGTTGTGTTTCTTGCGATCACGGCATCGGCCAAAAACGTTTTTACTTTCCAGGCCCGGCGTTCCCAGTTCATGTTCTTTTTCACGTAAACATAACGGGCGCCACTCATGCGTGCTATTAATGCCTCACTATAATCTGAAGACCAGTTGAATGATTGCCATATCCCAAACCGATACTCCCTGAATCTTTTTGCCAGAGCGCGACAACGATTCAGTTTTGCAACCGGGCTGCCATCCTCTCCGACAGTAAAGGGGGCCACAATAACAGGGTAACCCTTATTCACAGCCTCTTCATAAAGTCTCCCTCCCTCCTGTTGTACCGCTATATGTGGTGCAAAAACATTTCGATCCAACCTGTCTATAATATTCATCATTTCCCTGCCGCTGCCGGCAGTGAGGAAATTAGGAATAGTAAATAAAATAGGTATTGGTTTCAACGAGTAGTAGTTTGCTCTATCAAACTTGTCAGTTCCTTTAACGGCTGCTCAATAAAATTTTGTTTTATCCATTTGCAAGCTTCGTCACCTATCCGCTTCAACTCTTCAGGATTATCATACGCGTAGCTTATTTGCTGTTCAATCTCTTCGGGATCACGTGCGTTCAACAGCGGATATAAGTTACTATGAAATTTTTCATAGAGTTTATCATCTCTATAGTGTATTACAGGTTTGGCCATTAACATTGACTCCACAATGGTACCAAAGGTTAAATAGCTTCTGCCGAACTGTCCACTACAAACATCCATTTTCCCGATGAGATACATTATCTCGCGGCGATACATTTTCGGTAGCCATGCGACGCTTTTCTCAATTCCCAATTCATTAACCAGGTGCTTTGAGTTATCCAGATCATGGCCATATTCCAGCATAACAAGCGCACACTTCGCATCGGGATTTTTCTTCACGAAGTTTGCAAATCCAATAATGAGGTGATGGGTATTCTTTGGAGTGAATTCGTTATACTTCGTTTTCCATTCTTGTCTGCCGTGATACAATATTAACAGCCTATTATTTGCACGAAGTTCCTCAACTTGGTTTTGCCAGGGTGCATCGGCTGTCTTCAATTCCGCTACAGACCGATACTCCTTGTCATAAATAAAAGGCATCGGCACATTTCGATATTGACCTTTGCATTTCAAACCTTTTATTTTCTCCTCAAAATCATCGTTGGTATACTCTACCAATATGTTGCGTGCATTTGCAATGGCACCTCTCATAGATTTTGATGTTGTCCCTTTTCGCATAGTTTTATTGACCTGGGCAATATTGCGCAACCGATAATAGTAAAGCAACCTATGAGCAAAAGAAAACTCTTGTCTAAGATAAGCGTACTTATACACGTCGGAGCCGTAAGGAAAATACACGTCCATAATAAACCCAGCCCTGTAAGCTGCTGCGGCCTCATCGCCTTGGCCGATGTAAAAATCAAATCCCCGCAAATCCTTTGTAATCTGATCCTCGTCAATACCAAACAATCCTTTATCCAACCATGTCACGGCTGTACAAAAAGTAGTATAGTCTTCCTCATAGGTATCCGCCTGTGGACGAAAATGGTCAAGCGCTATACGGTAAAAGAGATGGGCATCATACCCCATATCCCGCAAATGCCTCGTTATTGCAAAAAAGTTGTTATTAACGTTCCCAATCAGTGCGACACGCTTCATATTCGGAACAAAAAATTAAACACCACTTGCGACTTTGGCAGTGTATCACTTAAAAAACAAGAAATCAATTTCAGCTGATCGCCAAAGAACGAGCGAAACACGAAATAGTACAAGATCAAAAACTGCGACGCGATCACGCAAATCTGTGCCAACGGAGTTATGTTTCCATGTATCCCTGAAAAATAGTTAATAGCAAAAATGCAACCGATAATCAAATAGGTAACCAGAAAAAAAGGCGTCATTTCCCTGTACCATGATTGCACAGGTTTTGCAATGGCATTCATCATTTGCCTGATGCTTAAATTCAGAAAGACCGCTTTTACTAATACCAGGGAAGAGGCAACTCCGGCAACTCCTATTAAAGAGCCAATAAATGAACCAACGATATGAAAAGGCGTGTATACAAGATTGATCCGGAAACTTTGCCGCGTAAGATGGAGCGAATTCATTATGGGTCCATATGAACTAGTTACTACCCTGAACATGGCATAAATTATCAGTATCTGGGTTGGCAGTACTGCCTGCTCCCATTTAGGGCCATACAAAATTTCAACAATTGGTTTGGCACCCACTAATATTATACCCAGCACAGGAAATACGATGAATGAGAATGTCTTGAGAAACTGTATATAATGGGTATACAACTTCTCTTTATCATGCACGTATTTCGGCAACACTGATGAAAGCACACTGTTTGATACCATAACAACTTGTGACGTAACGAGGTCGGCAAGTTGTACTGCTATACTGTATATGCCTAGTTTTTCGAGACCCAGAATTTTGCCAAGTATTATTCGGTCAGATTGGTCGACAATGCGACCCAGAATAGTTGATCCGATCAGATGGCGGCTGAATCTGAATATTTCCCGCCAGCGGTGGCTGTGAAAAATGAACCCCGGCCGCAGATCTATCGCGCGATACAGAAGAACTGTAATAATCGGTTGAAATATCAACGTAGGCAGAACGAGGCTGTACACTCCAAGCCCTGCATATACTGCCGCGATCTTTCCAAGCGCAACCAGCAAAATAAAAGGAGCCTGCACTTTAACCTGTTTTTCAAACTCAAGCTGCCTGCTGAGCCAGGTTTTTGCTATGCCTTGCAACTGTGAGAAAAAGAAAATACCGGCCAAAAAAAGGCTCAGCGTCCAGATACGTTCGTCTTTCTGATACTTTGCCCAAAATGGAGCAACACCCAAAAAAATAATAATGATACAAACAGTGAGGCATATATTTAGCCAAAACGCTGCCTTAAATATCTCTTCCTGATCATTGCCTTTATAGGCGAGTAAATATTCGGCAAGGCCGGTGGTGCCAAAAACCGAGATAAGTGCAAGCACCACTTCGGTAATAGACACCAGCCCGAAATCATATGGCGATAACTGACGCGCCAGCACGATCATTGCGATCATACCAACCAGCTTCTCCAACAGATTACGGTACAGGAAACTGATAAACCCTTTACTGGCCTTTTTCCCTACGCTCATGCATCAAATCCGGGGATTGCGGCAATATAGTCATTCGGCAACAACCTTGCTCACAACATTGTCCCGGAGCCTGTATCGCTCGCCGCTTTCAGAACAAACGGCAATATTGCCCGCGTCAAAATCCAAACGCACTCCGTGTTCGCTCATCCATCCTATCTGTTTTGCCGGGTTGCCAACCCACAAGGCATATGGCTGCACGTTTTTGGTTATCACCGCGCCGGCTCCGATAAATGCATAAGCTCCAATATCATGCCCGCATACGATCGTCGCGTTTGCGCCGATCGTTGCGCCCTTGCCAACGTGCGTACGTGCGTACTGGCCCCGCCTGTTTACTGCACTCCGGGGATTTGTAACGTTTGTAAAAACACATGACGGACCCAAAAAAACGTCATCGTCACATATCACACCCGTATAGACAGAAACGTTGTTCTGTATCTTTACGTTATTACCCAGAACAACCTCGGGAGATATCACGACATTTTGGCCAATATTACAATTGGCACCGATGACGCAGCCGGGCATAATGTGCGAAAAGTGCCATATCCTGGTATTTTCACCAATGTTACACCCCTGATCAACAACGGCAGTTTCGTGCGCAAAATATCTCATGAATCTATAATCTGGAATGAACTAATGCTTTGTCAAGGCACCCCTTCACATCATAAATGATACCTTCTTCTTTGAGGTATTCTCTCCAGTCGCAGTCAAGAAACTCCTTGTGTGCGACGCTGAGAATTACCGCATCAAATTTTTTCTGCGGTAAACTATCTATGGTGTTCAGGCCGTATTCATGCTTCACTTCTTCGGGGTTAGCCCATGGATCAAATATAGTTATGTTGATGTCGTAGGTCCTGAGTTCATTTACTATGTCAATCACCCGTGTATTTCGCACGTCCGGACAATTTTCCTTAAATGTGATCCCGAGAAGTAGTACCTCCGCTTTTTTTACAGCCACATTTTTCATGATCATCAGTCGAACAACCTCTTTCGCAATATACTCGCCCATACCATCATTCAACCTTCTCCCCGATAATATAATTTCCGGGTGATATCCTAAGTCTTGCGCTTTTTGGGCAAGATAATATGGATCTACGCCAATACAATGTCCGCCCACCAGGCCCGGCTTAAAAGGGAGAAAATTCCATTTTGTGGATGCAGCGGCCAACACTTCATGTGTGTCAATTCCCATCCGGTTGAATATCTTGGCGAGCTCATTTACAAAGGCAATGTTTATGTCTCGCTGAGCATTCTCAATTACCTTCGCCGCTTCCGCGACTTTAATACTTGAGGCCTTGTGCGTTCCGGCAACAATTATTGATCTATAAAGAGAGTCAACTTTTTCAGCTGCTTCCGGAGTCGAACCCGCTGTGATCTTTTTGATCTTAGTAACCGTATGCTGCTTATCTCCCGGGTTAATGCGTTCGGGCGAATAACCACAGAAAAAATCGGCATTAAATTTCAGTCCCGAATGTTTCTCCAGCACAGGTACACACTCCTCCTCAGTAACTCCGGGATACACAGTAGACTCGTAAATAACGATGTCTCCTTGCTTTAATACTTTACCAACTGTCTCGCTGGCTCTATAGAGTGGTGTAAGGTCGGGCCGGTTATATTTGTCTACCGGCGTTGGAACTGTAACGATAAAAATGTCACAGTCTGAAAGATCGTTTATCTCATGAGAACAATGCAACCCCTTGCTCTGCTTGCCGTCGTTGACGATCACAGTTTTAAGTATTTCGTAATCTACTTCCAGCGTATTGTCAATGCTTGCCTGAAGATCTGCTATCCTTTTTTTGTTTACGTCAAATCCTACAACCGGGTAAAATTTTGCAAATTCAACTGCAAGAGGTAGACCGACATATCCGAGACCTATTATGCCAATCCGATAATTATGTGTGGACATAAAAATATTACTGCTTATTTCTGATTTTACTTTTGATCCTGCTCATGCCTTTTCTCCCTTTGCCATTTGTCTCCGCCTCAAAATAGCCGTTATAACTGCCGTAACCGTAAGAGTACGAATACGATCCGTAACCATTTTTGACTTTAACATCATTCATCACCATATTCATTCTCGGCAGCTTACGCTGTACATAAAGATCATTTATAGCAACCAATTGCTGTTTAAAAGTATAGTTCTGTCTGGTTACAAATAAAGTTACATCAGCATGATCCGCCAGGAGCTGCGCATCAGTAACTAAGCCAATTGGTGCTGTATCAAATATAATGTAGTCGAATTCTGCTTTTAAGTATTCAAATAAATCTTTACTCCTTTGTAATGAGATCAGCTCTGCAGGATTTGGAGGAATAACACCTGACGAAACAACGAACAGGTCATCGAATAGGCCAGACGGTTTTACGATCTCTTCTATTGAAGCTTTACCAATTACATAATTTGAGAACCCTACCCCGTTATCTAAGTTGAGATGGCTCGATATCTTTGGTTTTCGCAGATCCAATTCCAGCAAGACAACGCGCTTTTTCAAAAGGGCCAAAGAACATGCGAGATTAATAGCAATAAAAGATTTCCCCTCTCCACTCATACTGGACGTGACAAGGATTGTTTTTTCATGTTCCCCTGAAAGCAAAAACTGAATGTTGGTCCGCAACATTCTGAATTGCTCCGCTAACTGACTGCGACTGTCTTTTTTAACAGCTAACGTTTCTTTTTTGAAGCTGTGCCCGATCTCTCCAACGATAGATATCGCCGACACCCTTTGTATGTTGGCCTTAGAAGACAGTTTTGTGTTTAATAGCTCTTTAATAACCAAACCACTGGAAGGTATAAGTAAACCCGTGACGAACGCAGCAAGAAATACCTTTGATTTTAACGGCGCTACCGGCACGTCATCACTTTCAACGGGATCTATGATCCTCGCACTTGCAACCGTAGCCGACCTGGAAATTGCCGTCTCTTCCCGTTTCTTCAACAGAAAAAGGTAAAGGTTCTCAACTATGTTTTGCTGCCTGGAGTATTCAAGGAACATCCTTTCCTTGGCAGGTACGCTTTTTATCCTATCACTAAATGCAGCATTTCGCTTGTTTATCTCGTTTATACTGATCTGTAAGCTACGTTTCACGGTATTCAAACTTGTGACAATATCACTTCGCGTATCCTTCAGTCGGCTTTCAATATTACTAATGTATGGGCTATTCTCTGTACTCGCCAACAAAAGTGACTCCTTTTCCGCTTGCAGTAAATTGTACTTGTTGATCAGATCAGTCAGCGTAGCATCTTCAATAAAAAGAGTGGACGGAACAACCCTGCTCTTATTTCTATTGTTGGAAAGGTATGATTCCAATGATTCCACTACCTTCAATTGCACTTCGTACTGCGATACCTGCCGCGTAAGAGAATTCGTATTTTCAGCCAAGTCCTTTGACTGTTCATTGAGATCGATAAAATTGTTCAAACTTTTGAACTGCTCGATGTTTTTCTCTACACCGGTAAGATCTGCCTTTATGTCTATCAGGCGCTCATCAATAAAACTAAGCGTGCCTTCCACAACCCTGTTTCGATCGTGTACATTGGCGGCTATATATTCCTCTATTAGCTTCCGGATAATATCCCGCCCTCTATCAGGCAAAATATCCTCTAGCGATATTTTAAGAATACTCACCTGTCTGTTAACAGGTTCAACGATCAGGGCATTTGCATACCCCTTTGCCAGGTTGGTAAGCGGGCTAATCGTAAATACAAAATCACCGCCGTCTTTAAACTCCTGGCGAGCTTGTGTATTTACGGCTACCACTACTTTACCGCAACTAAGCTGAACAGTGTCTCCAAGGCGGCCTTCATGTATTTTTCCTGCGTCTGTTAAACTAAAGCGACCATCGCGTTTAGTTGCTATCGAGTATGCATAGGTCTGCTTTATCGAGTCTTTCGCATACAATGGCATAATTAAGAAAGGACCGTCATGATACAATTCGCTCGTTTTTACACGACCCTGTGCCATATACTTTATGTCCAGGTTCAAACTGTCAGCTACCCGCATCATTAAATAGCGGCTTTTCAATATCTCTATTTCATTATCGAGTGTGCGATCTGTATTTTTTATTCCGAGGTCCTGCAAAACCTGTGCTTCAGGCGCTGTGTTATTGCCGTTCTGAGCGATAAAAATTTTAGCATGTATGAGGTACACAGGTGTACTATATCTCAGGTACAAATACGCGATAATCAACGCAGCGGCGATAAACCCTGCAAACCAGGGCCAATACTCAAGAGCCTTGTTTAGTATTTTATGAAAACTAACAGGATTAGCGTTTCCGCTTCCCAATTCGTCAAATATCGGACGTAGTTCTTTCTGCATAAATCACCTTTTAAAATCCAGACACATCATGTTAAGAATACGCACTATTACTGTTTTTTTCAAAAGTAGCTGAAATACAGTGGTTTTACAAATATGATCGTCGTCGGTTGACGGTGTCATTAGCCTGTGTTTTATCAGCAAATCCCTTTGTACGTCCACACTTTAGTGTTATATATATTGAAACGGGATGAACCTTGCCCGGAAACCGACCGCAAATTTCACCCAGTCCACTTCGATATCAGTGCGGCGTTTTGTATAGCTTTTTGTTGCAAGATCGAATATGGTATGCGGCGATTGATGATAATCATTCAGATCTGCCTGTTTGAAAAAAATCAACACAGGTTCTGTTGAAGCGATCACCATATCTACCTGATCATCGCTCACATCATCAAAGCAAAAAACCCTGCGTTTGTATTTGGGGCATTCGGCCACAAACTCTTCAGTGAATTGTTTTAATTTCTCAAACTTCTGGTCAAGGCTCAGTGGTTGCCATGCCGGCAATTTGTCTGACACATCAATGGCGGGAATGCCGGAATAGGTTTTGTTTTCTTCTGTCGACCTGGTAACAACTGAGCCGGCCATTATCACCGATTTTTTCTTTAAGGTAACTCCAGGCACTATCGTGTGTCCGAAACCCATCAGCCATACATCATCCTCTATCGTCACCGGCTGTTCGTTATAGAAATTGCTACCCTCCAGCAATTCGCCGCTGGCAACATGTGTCCATATTTGGCTGCCACCCATCCGAACATTGTTACCTAGCCTGAGCGTCTCGGCACTATTCAAAATTGCGCCCTGCCCGATCCAGCAATTGTGGCCAATGGTTACGGGCTTGTAACCGCTTACCAGAGAGGAATTAAATATCTGGCTATAATCTCCTATAGAGAACGAAGGCACCAATACCTGTGTTTTGAAACCGATAAGGCTTTCATCGCCCATAGAGAACTCGTCCATCTCTTCCCTCAATCCACGTATCGTGACATCAGCATCCACCTTCGCATTATTACCCAACATTATCTTCTTTGCTCTCATCACTACATTGTCGCCAACAGTAAAAGAGCCGGTGCATAAAAACTCTTCGCACGAGATCTCTACATTATTGCCAATATTGGCACTGCTATAGTCTGACAGTATTAGTTTTTTCATGATAACCGTAATAATGATGTGCTTCTTCTATGTTTTCCTTTTCCAGGAATATCCTGCACCACCATTCAAAACACAGGAACGACCACAATAGCAAACGATGATTAATTCGCTTTTCAGTATGTTCGTGAACGATCTGCTCTATGTACGCGGGGTTGATAAATGCTGAAGACACAGTTTTTCTACCGAGCAGAATTTGTTTTATGTAGTTGGCATTTTCGCCCCGATACCAGCTTTCGTCGGGTGCAGAAAACCCCTGTTTATGCCGGTTCAGTATTTTTTCAGGCAGGAAAGACGAC
>CAMPKG010000048.1 GCA_946887085.1 uncultured Sphingobacteriales bacterium | reverse complement strand
CAGTGGAAAGATGCGGGCGATGTCACTAATACTGACATGAAGAACAAGTACTTCCCGTCGTGGAATGACCTCTTCGTTACGGAAAAAACAAAGTATAATGTTGCCGATGCAGTACACAGGATGGAAGTGCAATATGCAACTGATGTCACTGATCGAATGAATGAAAAGATCACAGACGGCGATTTTTTTACAGACGATAATATGTCTTACCAGCTTCTTACGGAGGATAAGATCAGCTCGCTGGTGAAGAAGTATAACTTTGACCGAAAGAAAGGAATTGGCCTGGTATTCTTCGTTGAAGGAATGAGCAAGAACAGGGAGCAGGCATCTATGTGGGCGACTTTTGTTGATATGGGCAGCAAAAAAGTATTGCTGACACATCGTATCACCGGCAAGGCAGGAGGTTTCGGCTTCCGTAACTATTGGGCAAAAGCATTCTTCAATGGCTTGAAGCAATTGAAATCGGATTATAAAGGGTTATCTAAAACATAAAACTTGTCGGTTACACTATCACATACCACGGAAATGGAGGTTAAGTTCAGCGAAGCCGACCCGCTGGGCATTGTCTGGCATGGGCATTTCATCCGCTATTTTGAGGATGGCCGTGAGGCTTTTGGGGAGAAGTATGGATTGAAATACCTGGATTTTTATCGCAGTAATATCGTGGTGCCGATCATCAGTATCAAGTGCGACTATAAACGCATTCTCCGCTATGGCCATCGTATCAGGCTGGAGACGACTTACCACGATACGCCTGCGGCAAAGCTTATCTTCGACTACACTATTTACGATGCCAAGACCAATGAGCGAGTGGCTACGGGGAATTCGGTGCAGGTGTTTATGAACAAAGAAAAGCTGGAGCTGATGCTTACGCTGCCCCAGTTCATGATAGACTGGAAGGAAAAATGGCTGAAAGACAAATGATACCTGTTTACGCGATCGCTACCAACATAGTTTCTGCCATGGGGCTTGATACTGCCGCACACTGGCAGTCGATGGCTGGTGGAAAAAAAGGCGTGCAGCGTTATAAGGATGCATCGCTTAGCGCTGCGCCATTCTTTGCCTCTAAACTAGACCCATCTCAATGGCAGATCATACAAGCACAAACCAATAGTGAGGAAGTGTTATCGCCCTTTGAGCAAATGGCGTTGTACTCGGCTATGCAAGCTTTGCAGGACTGTGATATTGATCTGTGCGCAACTGTTCTGATACTCTCAACCACCAAAGGAAACATCGAATGGCTTGGACAGAAAGACGATGAGCGCCTGATGCTACATACAAGCGCTGATGTTATCGCAGGCAAGTTAGGTATTTTGAATAAGCCTGTGGTTGTGTCTCATGCCTGTGTTTCAGGTGTACTGGCATTGCAGTATGGGCTTCGTTTGCTGGAAGGCAGTAAATACAGGCATGCTGTTGTTGTAGGTTGTGATCGTTTCTCCAGGTTTGTGTTGAGTGGTTTCCAATCTTTCCAGGCAATTGCAGATGAACCCTGTAAACCTTTTGATGCAAACCGCAAAGGCATCAATCTCGGTGAAGCTGCTGCTACAATCGTGTTATCGGTAGATGGTGAGCAAGCTTTAGCACGACTCGCTTCAGGTTCTACGTCAAACGACGCCAATCATATCTCCGGTCCTTCCCGTACGGGCGAAGAGTTATCCCTTGCCATCAATCGCGCACTGGAAGGCGCAGGTGTTACAGCAAAGGATATCGCTATGGTTTCTGCGCATGGTACGGCAACGGCTTACAACGATGAGATGGAAGCAAAGGCTTTCGGACTCTCAGGTTTGCTGGATGCAGAAGTGCACAGCTTTAAAGGTTATCTCGGCCATACACTCGGTGCAGCAGGCGTGCTTGAAAGCGCCATGATCATCGAAGCCATCCGTCGGCAAGAGGTCATCGCTTCTGCGGGTTTTGAAGAAATCGGAGTGTCACAACCACTAAAGGTATCTCGTGAAATGAAACCGGCCGACATCAGCTATGTATTAAAGACAGCATCCGGTTTTGGCGGCTGTAATGCTACTGCCGTCTGGGCAAGGGTCAACTAATGACGCTCTAGTTGCTTTATAGCTATCCAGGCAAATAATCCCACTCCGGTTTTCAATGCATTCTCGTCTATGTCGAAGTGTGCATTATGCACAGGCGCCGTAAATTTCTCGTTGTTAGTATTAGTGCCTATGCGGAAGAAGCATGCCGGCATATGCTGCGCATAAAAACTGAAATCTTCAGCAGCCATGCGCAGGTCGAGGATATGGATGTTTTCTACGCCTGCATATTCACGTGCCCATGTTTCGGCAAAAGTGGTAAGCGTGGGATCGTTGTATAGGGAAGGATAACCTACTGGTATTTCCACTATTGCTTTTGCGCCATTTGCTTCACAGGTTTGTTCGGTGATGGCTTTTACCAGCTCATGTGCTTTATAACGCCATGTTTCATCCATGGTGCGGAAAGTGCCGAGTATTTCCACTTTATCAGGTATCACATTAGTTGCAAAGCCTCCTGCGATTTTCCCGAATGTTAACACCGAAGGTATCAGCGGATTGCCTTTCCTCGATATTACCTGCTGCAGGTTGGTGATCACTTGTGCCGCGATAGCTATGGGGTCGATGGTTTGATGGGGCAGGGCAGCATGGCCGCCTTTGCCTTCAATGGTGATGTAGATCTCATCGGCGCTTGCCATGTACTGCCCTGCACGGAAGCCCGCAGTTCCTACAGGCAGGTGAGGGTATACATGTAGCGCAAATATTGCTTCAGGCTTTGGATCTTCCAGCGCGCCTGCCTTGATCATCAGGCTGGCGCCGCCGGGGTGTTTCTCCTCGCCGGGCTGAAAGATAAGTTTGATGGTTCCTTCCCATTCATCGCGCAGTTCATGCAGTATACGTGCAGCACCAAGAAGACAACTACTGTGCACATCGTGTCCGCAGGCGTGCATCACGCCATCATTCTTAGAGCGATAGGGAACATCGTTAGCCTCCTGGATTGGCAGGGCATCCATGTCGGCACGCAGCGCTATGCATTTTTTGCCGGGGTTCTTGCCTTCTATAAGCGCAACGATACCAGTATCAGCTACACCCGTTTGGTGTTTGATGCCCCAGCTTGTAAGTTTTTCCGAGATAAAAGATGAAGTGTTGTGTTCTTTGAAAGACAGTTCAGGATTGCTGTGGATATGATGGCGTATGGCTTGTACGTCCGGGAAATACTGTTCTGCTTTTTCGCGAATGCGGTTAATCATCTCTGAGTGTGTTTATGACAATGATGTCCGGTACGATCATGCTGGGGTTGTATAACTGGCTCGCCTGCCTGTACATTTCCAGTGCGTCTTCGCGGGTTCGGTAGTCGCCCACCTTTACGCGAAACTGCGGCTGCACATAGGTCATATACGTGCGTACTCCGGGAAACCTGCGCATGAAGTCCACTTTTATCTGTGTTGCTTTTGTCCTGTCGTTGCCGTTATATATCTGCACCCTGTAGCCGCGGCCCGAACGGATAATACCAAGATGAATGTTCCTGTGCTTTTTCTCCAGTATGGCCAGCCTCGGGTCTGCATGAATGATGACGCCGGTTTCCTTTTCGTCGATGTCCTCCGTTACCTGTATTTGTGCCGTGGCCACCTGCGCGGTCATCAATAGCGCGATCAATATATATCCAACCTTCGACATAGCGATTACTCTGCTTCTTTACTTTCTTTTACTATCTGCAAGCTGGCGGAGCAGCCGAGGCGCGTGGCCCCTGCGTCTATCAGCTCTTTGGCGAACTTAAAATTACGAATCCCTCCCGATGCTTTAATGCCTATTTTTTCAGGCAAATGCTTGCGGAGCGTCTGTACCACATCGGTAGTAAAGCCTGTCTCTGAAAAGCCTGTTGAGGTTTTGATGAAATCGAGGTTGAATTCTTCGTACAAGTCACAGCATTTCAATATCTCTTCTTCACTCAGTTCACCTGTTTCCAGTATGATCTTCACCTTCTTATGAAACTGGTGCACGGGGAGGATGCATTCCATCACTTCCTTTTCTAAATAGCCCCAATCGCCATTCTTCAGTGCCGACAGGTTGTGGACAATATCCAGTTCATCAGCGCCGTCCTCTATGGCTTTCTTTATTTCTGTGACCTTTCCTGCGATAGCATTGTACCCGAATGGGAACCCGATGACAGTGGCTACTCTTGCCTTGCTATCGCTCAGTACCTTGTGCGCGATCTTTACGTAGTATGGCGGTACACAAGCTGCAGCGAAGCCATACTCGATCACTTCTTTACAAAGCTGTTTTACATCGGCCTCGGTAGCTGAGGGCTTTAATATTGTGTGATCAATATATGGTGCAATATCAAAGCTCATAGCGGTTATATATTCTTGATGATCTCGGTTGCAAATTCACTTGTCTTCAGCAGCGTGGCATCGTGCATCAGGTTGTAGAAGTCAATCGTCACGCGCTTGCGCATAATGGTTGTCTTCAATCCGTGCAGAATGCAATTAGCTGCTTCGTTCCAACCCATGTACTCCAGCATCATCACGCCGCTCAACAGCAGCGAGGATGGATTCATGCTATCTGTATTGGCAAAGCGAGGTGCTGTTCCGTGGGTTGCTTCAAATACAGCGTAGCCTGTGCTGTAGTTGATGTTAGCGCCCGGTGCTATGCCAATGCCACCTACCGCCGCCGCCAACGCGTCGGATATGTAATCGCCATTAAGGTTGAGTGTGGCGATCACAGAATAATCTTGTGGAGCCAGTAATATCTGCTGCAGGAAGTTATCGGCGATCACATCTTTGATGATGAGCCTGCCATCAGCCTGCGCTTTCTTTATTTCTTTATTGGCTTCTTCTTCGCCTTTGTCTTTCTTGGTGGCTTCCCACTGCTCCCAGGTGTATACCTTGTCGCCAAACTCACGAACCGCCATTTCATAGCCCCACATCTTAAAGCCACCCTCAGTGAACTTCATGATATTGCCATTGTGCACGATGGTTACAGAGGGCTTGCGATGATCGAGCGCATACTCGATAGCCGCGCGTATCAGCCTTTCCGAGCCTTCTTTCGATACGGGTTTGATGCCGAATGAAGAAGTTTCAGGGAAACGTATTTTCTTGCCTGCACCCAGTTTATTCAGGAACTCGAGCAGTTGTTTTGCTTCAGGAGTATCGTATTTGTATTCGATACCTGCATAGATATCCTCCGTGTTCTCGCGGAAGATGACCATGTCCACATTCTCAGGATGCACCACAGGAGAAGGAACACCATGAAACCAGCTAACCGGGCGAAGGCAAACATAGAGGTCCAGCTCCTGGCGCATGGCTACGTTCAGCGAACGGATACCGCCGCCTACAGGTGTGGTCAGCGGGCCTTTGATAGATACGATGTATTCGCGGGCAATGTCCAGCGTTTCGGCGGGCAGCCATTCACCGGTCTGGTTGAATGCTTTTTCGCCGGCCAGCATTTCTTTCCACTCAATTTTGCGGGTGCCGTTGTAGCATTTCTCAACTGCGTGGTCCAAAACTCGTCTACTGGCACTCCATACATCGGGACCAATACCGTCACCTTCGATGAATGGAATAATAGGGCAGTCGGGAACGATCAGTTTACCATTCGGGCCCATCTGTATCTTCTGCGGTGTCATTGCTTTTTCTTTAAGATTATAGTGCGCGCGAAGCTACATAAAAATCATGCATCTATAAACTTGTAAATACATCAATGCCTGAATTACCGGCTTACATATTTGTCTGTATTGCATGTTTAGTTTCTAGCCGCTGCCTCAAAAAACTGTTAGTCAGTTATTTCAGTTTCGCATAACGTAAAAAAATCATAACTCAATATTGGCAGCCTTTCCCGAAGAAAAAAATGTTAGTTTTTGTTGAGTAAAAACAGGGGTTTGCAACTTTCTAACAGTTTTAATGGTGGAAAATTTGGGTTTAAAGAACTCAAGCAGATGGACAAAATGTTCCATCGGTTATAATGACAAATTTACGAAAAATGCACGAATTTGAAATTTAATATTTGTGGCTTCCACAAACGCCTATCCCCTTACTGGGAAGGCCGTGAGTAAAAAATGTGTGAGACAATAGCTAAATCGATGGTCCCCTTAAGGGGGCAGGGGTAGTGCTCAGGGTTTACTCCCTCCCTTTCTCCAGCGTAAACCCAAAAGAGGAACCCACATTCAGTGTACTGCGCACCGTCACCTGCTGGCCGTGCGCCTCGATGATGTGTTTTACGATAGCCAGCCCTAATCCTGTGCCGCCGATATGGCGGCTGCGGCTACGGTCGGCGCGGTAGAAGCGCTCGAAGATGCGCGAGATATGCTCTTCTGCTATACCGGGGCCATTGTCCGATATTTCGATATAGATATGTTTGTCATCCACTTCGTAAAAGCCGGCGGATACCTGTCCATGGTCGTGGCCATATTTAATGGCGTTCTCTATGAGATTGACAAGTACCTGTTTGATCTTAGGCTTGTCGGCATAAACAAGGCGGGGACGTTCGGTGCCTTTTTTTATGACCAGTTCAATGTTCTTTTCTTTCGCGCGGAGGGAGAACTCTTCGTAAACATCTTTAACGAGGTCCTGTATCACGAACGACTCATGTACTATAGGTATGCGTCCCGATTCCAGTTTCGATATTTCACCCAGGTCATCCACCAGCCGCACCAGCCGTTCTGCGCTTTTCGAGGCATTGGTCAGGAATTTCTTATTCACTTCCGGGTCTTCCATAGCACCGCCCAGCAGAGTTTCAATATAGCCCTGGAGTGTAAATATCGGGGTGCGCAACTCATGCGCCAGGTTCATCAAAAACTCTTTGCGAAACTGTTCATTGGCCTGCAATATCTCGATCTCATCGCGTTTCTGGATGGCCCATTTCTGTACGTCTTCGCTTACCTCTTCCATCGATTTTTGAGGAAGGATATTCTCATAGAAAAATTCTTCTTTCTTCGTGGCCTTGGTCTGGTAAATGAATTTGTAGATGAGCTTGATCTTCCTGTAAATAAAGCGCTGCAAAGTGTTGTAGTAAAGCCAGTAAGTAATAATGAACGTTACCGCGAATACGATTATGGGCGTATACCAGGAAGAGGCCAGTATAAGGCTAAAAACAGCATTGATAGTGGAAAGGATGAGGGCGGTATAGAACGAAAGCCAACGGGGGGAGACACTCTTGCTATCTAATACCGACATGGTACTAAACTACGGCATTTCAAACTTATATCCTACGCCCTTTACTGTGGTTATCAGGTCGATGCCCACCTTCTGGCGGATCTTACGGATATGCACATCGATGGTGCGATCACCTACGATCACTTCCGTACCCCATACCCGTTGCAGTATCTCGTTCCTTAAAAATACACGCCCGGGTTTTGATGCCAGCAATGCCAGTAGTTCAAATTCCTTTTTGGCCAGCAGTATCTCTTCTTCTTTATAGATTACGGTGAATTTTGTTTTGTTGATCTCCAGGTCGCCGAATACCAGTTTCTGTTCCTGGTCGTCTTCTTTACGGAACCTGCGCAGCGCGGCGCTGATACGTGTAGATAATAATTCCGGCTTTATCGGCTTGGCGATGTAATCATCAGCTCCTGTCTTCAAACCCTCTATCTCCGATCTTTCATCCGTGAGCGCTGTAAGGAAGATGATCGCCGTATTCTCGAACTCAGGCATTGACCTTAGTTCCTTGATGGTCTGGATACCATCTTTGTTGGGCATCATCACGTCGAGGAGTATGAGGTCGGGACGGAATTCTTTCGCCTTCCTGATAGCCTCAACGCCATCTTTTGCTGTTGTGATGAAATAACCCTTTGATTTTAGATTGTAGCTGATAAACTCAACTATATCCGGTTCATCGTCCACTATCAGTATTTTCCCTGGTAAAGTCTCCATAAAAGCCTTGAAATCCAGTGCAATATTAGGCCGGGTTGTGTGAACTAAAAAGGAATGGCACATTATCTTATTGTTAACTCAGATAATGTGCCATTCGCAGGGAAGTTATCGCTTATTTCAGCGCTACCGTGCCGCCTCCTATTTTATGTCCTTCGTGGTAGATCTCGATGTTGTAATTGCCACGTTTGTAATCGCTGTCCTGGTTCCAGTCTATGGTTATATCTTTCACCGGCTGATTCTGCTGCAAGTCTACCTGCTTCAGCAACGTATAGTTCAGCGACTGGCCATCGTGCGCAGTAGTAACACCTGAACCATAGGCCGCATTGCTCAGTACATTGCCGTCAGGCCCTGTAATGCGGAGGAATATTTCCTTGCGCCCGCTTTCAGCTATCCTGTTCTCGTCAATGTCAAAGTTGATGCGCAACACATCGGTCTTGCTGGCTTTTTCCGTTTCCTTGATCTTACGACCGCCGCGTTTCAGGTCTATAGGCTGCATGCGTATATTGGATGCATGCAGCACCGCTCCTAACTTCACTTTTTCCTGTAAGCCTACATTTTCCGTTACTGCAGAATCACGCTCTTTTTCCAGGCTCAGGTTGGCCGTTGTCAGTTCCACATTGGCTTCTTCAAGTTCAGCAATGCGCTCTTCATAGCCTTTCACCTTTGCGTTGAGCGATGCGATCAGGCGCTTGGCGCGGCCCAGGTCTGCGGCAGATGCATTCTTATCGCGCACGATCGCATCGATCTGCCTCTTCAAACGGGCTACCTCGCTATCCCTGTCGCTGAGCAGGCTGTCCATTTGTGCATTCTTAGACACCAGCTCGTCGAGGCGCGTAAGCGCTGCATTATATTCGGTTTCCACTGCGCGGCGAGACGAATCAGAAGTTGCGAATTGAATTTCAGCATCGTCACGCTGTTCCACCACTTTGTTGCGGTTCACAAACAACAGGATATTCGTCAGCAATAGCACAGCTATTATTGTGACATAGATCCATGTGTTGTTCCGCCTGGGCGGAGGAGTGGGGTTCGACGGCAGCGGTTGCTGCTCAGCCGGCCTGTTGAATTCTTGACTCATAGATTACCTACTTTGTTTATTTTAGACGCAAAGATAGTCAGCCCAGCGGCATGGAGGAACTAAAGCATATACTTTTTATAGATATTGAAACTGTGTCGGTTGTGGCCGATCACAGCCAGATGAGCCCGGGATTGCAGAAAGAATGGGCGAAAAAAGCGAAATTTCTCAAAAGCAGTGTAACGGAAAATGCTGATGCCGCATTGTTATTCAACGAGAAAGCGGGGAGATTCTCTGAATTTGCTAAGGTTGTTTGTATAGGCTTCGGTAGCTTTCACAAACACGATGGCGAGTGGAAAATGCGCCTGAAAGCACTTACCGGCCACAGCGAAAAAGATTTGTTAAATGATTTTTGCGGAGTGCTTTCGAGGTTCATAGAGTATTATCCGCA
Source organism: uncultured Sphingobacteriales bacterium (assembly GCA_946887085.1). The sequence goes on along the minus strand of CAMPKG010000048.1, from coordinate 4,734 downwards.
GCTTCGTTTTTGCGGACACAACATAAAAGAGTTTGATATTCCTTTCCTCTGCCGCCGGATGATCATCAACGGCATGGGCCTGCCTGAATGCATGCAGCTCAATGGCAAAAAGCCCTGGGAGATCACGCACCTGGATACGCTGGAACTCTGGCGGTTCGGCGACTATAAACATTATACTGCCCTGTCTTTGCTGGCTGAGATATTGGGAATACCTTCGCCGAAAGAAGACATTGACGGCAGCATGGTGGGCAATGTGTACTGGAAAGATGGCGACCTGCAGCGCATAGGCCACTATTGCATGCAGGATGTGCTGACCGCTGCCCGTGTTTACCTGAAGCTCAAAGGTATCAGCGATGTAGATCCTGAACCGATATATGTGAACGACTAGTATGACGGCTGATTTTAAGAAACTGATGCAATCCTTACAGGCCAGACAATTTGCGCCTGTGTACCTGGTAGATGGCGAGGAGTCCTACTACATAGATATGATCACCGCCTTCTTCGAAGAGAAGATACTGGAGCCGGCAGAGCGCGATTTCAACCTGATGGTATTGTATGGCAAGGATGCGGAATGGGCTGACGTGGTGAACTCCTGCCGCAGGTTTCCCATGTTTGCCGAAAGGCAGGTGGTGATACTGAAGGATGCCGCGCAAATGCGGAGCCTTACAGAGCTGGCTGCCTATCTCGAGAATCCTTCGCCTACCACAATATTGCTTATCGAACACCGCTTTAAAAAAGCTGACGGACGCAGCAAGCTGGTGAAATTCTCTAAAGAAAAAGGCGTCCATTTTACCTCGGACAAGATAAAGGATGAGCAGGTGCCGGGCTGGGTGCAGACCTACGGCCATAGCATAGGCTTCGAGATACCGGAACGTGAGGCGCAGGTGCTGGCCACTTATCTTGGCAACGACCTGCAAAAGATCGTGAACGAGATAGAGAAAGTACGCATCAATGTACCGGACGAAAAGGTTTTATCAGCGCCACTTATTCAGAAATACATAGGCGTCAGCCGCGACTACAATGTGTTTGAGTTTCCCGAAGCTTTGACCAGCGGCGATAAAGACAAGCTGTACAGGATGCTGTCTTATTTTATTGCCAATCCTAAGTCGGCGCCCATGGTGCTCATCATCGGTTCTTTTTACTCCCATTTCAACCGTATCTACCAGGCACATTTCCTGCAGGGCAAAAATGATAAGGAAATGGCCACTGCGCTAGGTACGTATCCCAGCCGTGTACGCGAGATCATGGCTACAGCAAAACGCTGGCCTTTGCCCAGGGTAGAGTATTGCATGATGCTATTGGGTAAATACAGTACAAAAGCGGTAGGCATAGAAAGCAATGTCGCCGATACAGAGCTGCTCAAAGAAATGATCGGGAAGATGGAGCTGGCTTAGTGCTTCAGTACTTGTTTTGCCGCGATCTCATCTTTACCCAATTGCTCTTTTAACGCATCTATCGATGGGAACTTATGTTCATCGCGCAGACGGGCAACGAAGATGATGTCCATTTCCTCGTTATATATATCGCGGTTGAAATCGAAGAGGTGTGCCTCTATGTGCAGCTTGATGTCTTTGTCGACTGTTGGCCTGTGGCCGATATTCATCATCCCGTTGAACAATTCATCTTTCCATCGTGCCCGGATCGCATACACTCCGTTCGCAGGTATCAGCTGTTCAGGATCGGCTGGAAGAATATTAGCGGTAGGGTAGCCTATAGTCCGGCCCAGTTTTGCACCTCCTATCACCGTGCCTGAAAGGGAGTAATAACGTCCCAGCATATGTTCGGCTTCTTCCACAAGGCCGTTGGTCAGTGCATTGCGGACCTTGGTAGAACTAACGGTGGCCTGGTCTATCAGTTTAGCGCTTATCTCAAATACACGGTAGCCGAATTTGCCTGCATATTTTTTCAGCAGGTCGATATTGCCTGTTCTGTCGTAACCAAAATGGTGGTCGTAGCCAATGACTATACTTTCCGGTGAAAATTTCTTCACCAGGAAATCTTCTATGTACTGGTCGGCCGTCTGGTTGCTGAAATCGCGGGTGAAAGGTTGTACTACGATATGTTCAATGCCTTCGGCTGTTACCAGTTCCAGTTTTTCCTTTAATGGTGTGATAAGTTTTAAAGGCTGGTCCGGGTGTATCAGTTTACGGGGATGTGGCTCGAAAGTAATAAGGATACTTTCACCATTGACTTCAGCCGCATGTTGCACCACCTCTTTCAAAATGGTCTTGTGCCCCATATGCACTCCGTCAAAAGTGCCTATCGTGATAACTGCGTTCCTGAATTCCGGTAATCCCTCTGTATTGTAGAATATAGCCATGTTGCCAGCGGGGCTAAAGTTACATGTATCTGTACAAATTTAAAGACCCGCAATGGCGGGTCTTTAAATTTCGTGAAGGGACATAAGGGGCTTTATTGTTTCTGTACTCGTATCGACTTGCTCTCTGTATCTGTTTTGGCAACAAGGATGTAAATACCGGCAGGCAGCGATGCTCCGCTACTGTCGCGGCCATCCCATACAAGTTTGCGTTCGCCTGCCTTCAGCTCTTTCGTAAACAGTTTCCTGCCAAACAGGTCGTAAATCTCGATGGTTTTAACATCGGCGGTGAATTCAATATTTATGTTATCCGTAAAGGGGTTTGGATAGCATTTAAATTCCTGTGGTGCTTTTTCTTTGGTATTTATCAGAAGGGTAGGCTCATTTTCATTGCGGTTAGTATTGATCGTATCCCCGGTCTCCAGTGCAAGGAATGCTGTGTAATTGCAGAGCACCCGGTTATTGATACTTGAATCGATGATCTCGTTAGCGAAGTTATTGTTGTTGTGAGATTCGAGTTCACCAATGTACTTGTGTACCCAGGTTTGTACATAATGGTCAGAGCCGTTGTCAACGTTTGTGGCGGTGACTTGTTGATTCACCATACCACCCGGCGTTAACACCTGCACGTCAACAGTCGTTCCGTTACCGATGGTGCCATAGTACTTACCTGTTTCAACGTAAGCCGACGACATGGTATACCTGTTGTAGTTGTTGATATCGTAAGAGTTGAAGGTAAACCCGCTGGCAACGTTTACGTCGGTGCTGAACGCGCCGGTATGATAACCTCCAAGTTCAGATATTTCCTTTAGCGTATTTGGAAGATTAAGGTCGTAAGCCATGTTTTTATTGTTGCCAAGTATATTTCCTACGTTGGTAGCAGTTTTATATTTATAATGGATGCCGCCTGAGGCCAGTGTGAGTTTGCTGAACAATAATTCGCCCCCGGCTATCGTCTGGCCACCGTTGAACCAGGCTTGTGCGGAAAGGTTAACAACATGTATCCTGTTTTGGAAAGAGCCGACATGCGTTTTTAACTTGGTAAACATGCTATCGGCGCTCGCCTGGTTGTTGCTATAATTCGTGGTGTTAGATAACAAAATGGCAACGGCGTCTCCGGGCTTATTTTTGCAAAAAGCAAGCGCGTCCTTCATCAAGGTTTCAAAATAGGAGCCCGTGTTGATGGTGGGCATATTGCTGATGGCGGTCATTATGTTAGCAGGTGTGGCTGCCATCCAGCCCATCGTTCCTGCAACTGCACCATTTTTTAAGTAGAACAGGCTAAAAGAATCGTTGGGATTATAGTTATTGAGCAACGCGGACTCTATATACTGTTTCATCTGCGACTGGTCGTACACCCAATTGGAGGAATTCATATCTATAACGAATGCGACATTCCTGGGTTTTACGCTGCCAAGCACCGAAGGCTGCAGTACCATCTGATAAATGCCTTCGCCGCCCGTTGTCGGATAAGCGCCCAGGAAAACACCGTTGGAAAGACTGGTTTGATAAGTCAGCGAAATAGCCTCATCGTTCGCATATTGGCTTGCGGGTATCAATAAGGTTGTGGTGGATGGTGATACGGCAAAAACATAGTTGCTTAATTGCCTGTCTGCAAAGTTTGGTTGACTGAAGGTGTTGTTATGGTGAACGGTCATGAAGATATCGTGTTTCGTCTGTGAAGTATTCAACAGGTCGATGGGCAGTGGTATATTGGCAACACCCGATTGCCAATTGAATGGTACCGAATAAGTGATCTTTACCTTCCGCGGATAAGCGGTTGTCATCGGGTAAACGTTCAGTTTATAACTGTTGGGGCCGGTTTTTATCAATAAAGAAGGGTCTCTGCGCCTGATCACGATGCCCTGGTAAATAGCAATAGCGCGGTTCTTCTCCACAACATCGGCCTGGATGATGGTGTTTTCATCGAGCCAAAGCCACGAATCATGGATAAAGCTGTTGGCAGGCAGGTCAAAGTTGAGAACGGCTTCGAGGCTGTCTTTTACGTGATAACTTGATTGTGCACTGAATTTAAATGTCAGCTCTACCTGGGCATAAACACCCATGGGTTTTATCTCGATCATCGGTTCAGAAATGATTCCCCTGGTAGGTGAACCCCATGAATTCGGATTGGCAACAGAAAGACTGAAATAGCCTTTGGCATGTACGCTTAACAGCAATAGTGAAATAAGGAAAAGGTTTTTCATAGAGGTAAATTGATACCTAAAGTTATTTTTAATTTGTTGTTAAAGATTATATGTCTTGTCATTTAACTGTAATAAAAAAGGGCTGCAATGCAGCCCTTTACATAATGTATCTGGAGTATTATTTGATGCTCATAAGTATATCATAGAACCGGTAACAATCTTCAAACGTGTTGTACAAAGGCACGGGCGCTATACGTATCACGTTGGGTT
>CAMPKG010000047.1 GCA_946887085.1 uncultured Sphingobacteriales bacterium | reverse complement strand
GCTCGTATACATCAATTGAAACATTTTTATTTTGTTGTAATAGAGCGTCAACAAATACCCCATCTCCGCCACATGGTTCTAAAATCGCATCAGAATGCTTAACCTCAAGTCGATTCAACATGTAATCAACGATAGGAGTTGATTTTGTATAATATGCTTGATAAATTCGGTCTTCAGTTTTTACCATAACAAGTACTGCAAAAGATCTTTTTCTGTAAGGTGCTGATTTGTTTCCTGGTTGAAATCCTCTGCCCAATTGATATTTTGGTCGATCCAACCTTTCAAATCATATCCTGAAAAATGGCGAATCTGCCCATATGCTTCATTTGCACAAAATGCATTCCATATTCCCGAATCCCTCAATGTATTAAAGTAGCTATTGTTTTCTTCGGCTCTAACGAATAATAAGCAGTTATAATTTTCCTCTAAATTGGAATATATAGTTGCGACTAATAAAAGCCTATTCGTATTCCCTTTTTCATTCGAGCCAAAACCACTTTTGAAATCCACAACATATTTTGCACCAGCATGTTCAAAATGCAGATCTAGTTCAAGCTGTATTTCCCCGGATGTTACCAGACTCCATACTTTATCGTAGTATTTTTTTAGTTCATTTTTTTGTCCGTCGCTAATTGCTAATTTGTCTATATATGTTGTTATCTCATCTGTCAGTTTTTTTTTGACATCGGCAAACAACGGCGGCACAAAAAGATTAATATCATTAATCGGATAATAGAAACAAAGCTTGCAGAAAGGATCCCATAACTCACCAACACGACGTGAAAAATCCATGTATTCGTAAGGACGTACAGCGTTTCGACTTTCTATCATTACAACAATATTGCAATAAGTTACCATCAAAATACACTCAAGCTTTTCTTCATTTGTCCATTTATCTTTTTCTGCTGTTTGCAAAATAGTTGTAATCAAAGTGTCTTTTGCTTGCCTTAAACACTCATTAATTGCACGTGCACGTTTTTCCGGTTCTGTATCCGCGAACTTTTGTCGTATTCCTGTCAGAAATTCGCTTGCACGATTTCTGAAATACTCGAGTAATTCGGCCTTATTGTTCTTTAATATTTTAGTGACTTCCATTTTTATTGCGTGGACCAATCCAAAGGTAGCAAAAATGATCTGTTATTGATTGTTAATCCATTTGACTTTATACACAATTAATTCACTTTGCAACTATTTTCGTTTTTTCGTATTTTTGCTATAATAAAACCTATCTCCCGGACGACCGGGACTCAAAAAAAAGAGTATCATGCCCTCTATCAACCTCGCGCACGAGCGCTTTATCAGCCAGATGATATTGCATGGCCATATGAAGACCGCCTATCTTTTCGCTTATCCCAATTGTTCAGAATCCTCGTCCTTTGCCGCCGCCAGCCGGCTGATGAAGAACCGTTATATACAGTTCCGCATACGCGATGCCGTACTGGCCACCCAGCACGAGGTGGAGGAGGAGCTGAAAGAGCACCTCATGGAAAAAGCCATGTCGATGAACGACAAGCGTTACTTGTTGGCGCTTATAGCCCGCGGACAACTGACAACAACAAAAACTGTTGTCAAATACGGTAAGGAATTTACCTGGGAGGTGAAGCCCACACACCGCGAAATGCTTGCTGCTATTGGCCGCGACATGCAACTGACCAAATGCTGGAGAAGGGAATTTGATGATTCTGAGTTTTAAACTTAACAATACTTAACAACGGATATGAATTTGATTAATATTTATCATAAATACAGCCAATAGCGGGTTATTTAATTAAATGTTTCCCGCCTTTTGTTTACCCCTCCGTTTCCTTAACTTTACGGCGCTTTAAACAATTTACTCGACTTATAATACCTCCGAATTTAACATGGGTTACGTAAAAGACGCGTTCAGGGCCAAGGCTGACGAACAGGCGAAAGAGATCAAAAACATCATTGCACAGCACGGAGAGAAGGTGCTGGATAAGGTGACTGTGGCACAGGCATACCAGGGTATGCGCGGCATCCCGGGCCTTATTACCGAAACTTCACTGCTGGACAGTAATGAGGGTATCCGTTTCCGCGGCTACTCCATACCCGAGCTGAGGGAGAAACTGCCGCACGCAGAAGGTGGCAGCGAACCACTGCCCGAGGGTCTGTTTTACCTGATGCTGGTAGGCGAGGTGCCAGGCAGGGAAGACGTAGATCATATCTCGGCTACCTGGGCGCGCCGCAGCCACGTACCCAACCATGTATTTGCAAGCATAGAGGCACTGCCGCCTTCTACCCACCCGATGACACAGTTCTGCATAGCAGTGCTGGCCCTGCAGACAGAGTCGAAATTTGCTAAGGCATACAACGAAGGCATCAGCAAAAAAGAATACTGGGATTATGTATACGAGGACACGATGACGCTGATAGCGCGCCTGCCCCGTGTAGCTGCCTACATATACCGCCGCAAATACAAGAACGGCGAACACATACAGCCTGACGGCATGCTCGACTGGAGCGCCAACTTCGCGCACATGCTGGGCTACGACAGCGAAGGCTTCCGCGAGCTGATGCGCCTGTACCTGACCATCCACGCCGACCATGAGGGTGGTAACGTATCGGCACACGCCACGCACCTGGTAGGTTCCGCACTGAGCGATCCTTACCTTTCTTTCGCTGCCGGTATGACGGGTCTTGCCGGTCCGCTGCACGGCCTGGCCAACCAGGAGGTGATCCGCTGGATAGAAGAAATGCAGCAGGAGCTGAACACACAGCAACCAAGCAAAGAGCAGATAGCTGACTATATCAAAAAGACATTGAGCGAAGGTAAAGTTGTACCGGGCTACGGCCACGCGGTACTCCGCAAAACCGATCCGCGCTTCACCGCGCAGATGGAGTTTGCGAAAAAGCATTGCCCGGACGATGCAGTGGTACAAACCGTATGGAACGTGTACGAAGTAGCACCGCCGATACTGGAAAGCACCGGCAAGATCAAGAATCCATGGCCTAACGTGGATGCGCACTCAGGCGCCCTACTGAAACATTACGGCCTGGTGGAAGAAGATTTCTATACCGTACTGTTCGGCGTATCGCGTGCGCTGGGTGTACTGGCCAGTCTCTGCTGGGACAGGGCACTGGGCTTTGCCATCGAGCGTCCGAAGTCGATGACCACAGACTGGATCAAAAAGTTTGTGGAGAAAGGCGAGAAGGTAGCGGGGTAATGCCCCCTCCGCCCCCTAAAAGGGGGAACTTTAAATAATTTTAAAAAGCATGCAGTTTACTGCTTGCTTTTTAGTTTAGGATAATAGAATTGAAAAATCGCAAATTATAATTCAAACATCACAAATGAATAAAGGTCCCATTTCACAGTTTGTTCAGCACCATTACAGGCATTTCAATGCTGCAGCTCTTGTAGATGCTGCCAAAGGCTACGAAACGCATTTGCTGGAAGGTGGTAAAATGATGATAACCCTTGCAGGCGCTATGAGTACCGCCGAACTGGGTATATCGCTGGCCGAGATGATACGCCAGGACAAAGTAGCTATCATCAGCTGTACGGGCGCCAACCTTGAGGAAGATATCATGAACCTTGTAGCGCATACACACTACAAGCGCGTACCCAACTACCGCGACCTGAGCCCCCAGGAAGAGTGGGATCTGCTGGAGAACGGCTTCAACCGCGTGACCGATACCTGCATACCTGAAGAAGAAGCTTTCCGCCGTATACAGAAGCACATCCATAAAATATGGAAAGACGCTGACGATAAAGGCGAGCGCTATTTCCCGCACGAGTATATGTACAAGCTGCTGCTGAGCGGCGCTATGAAAGAACACTACGAGATAGATATAAAGAACAGCTGGATGATGGCCGCCGCAGAGAAAAACCTGCCGATCATCGTTCCGGGTTGGGAAGACAGCACGATGGGCAACATCTTCGCGTCTTACTGCATCAAAGGCGAGCTGAAGTCGAGCACGATGAAAAGCGGTATCGACTATATGGTATGGCTGGCTGATTACTACGAGAAGAACAGCGCAGGCAAGGGCATCGGTTTCTTCCAGATAGGCGGCGGTATAGCGGGCGACTTCCCGATATGCGTGGTGCCTATGCTGTACCAGGACCTTGAAATGCACGAGATACCGTTCTGGAGCTATTTCTGCCAGATCAGCGACAGTACTACATCCTACGGCTCGTACAGCGGCGCAGTTCCTAACGAAAAGATAACATGGGGCAAGCTCGATATAAATACACCTAAGTTCATTGTGGAAAGTGATGCAACAATCGTGGCGCCACTGATATTTGCGTGGGTGCTGGGGTGGTAGGATAATTCAAAATTCAAAAGTAAAAATTCAAAAGCGGCAGTTTGTCGCTTTTGTGATTTAAATGCAATGTTTTGACTTTTGAATTTTGGCTTTTGAATTCTACTTCGGGCGTACGTCCGAAGTGTCGGGGTCTACTATAGGCATGTTGGCTTTGGCTGTGGTATCCATAGAGTCGGTAGGCATGTTGGGTATAGAGTCGGGCGGGGTGAGCTGTACGCCGGTTGTCGAGTCGGTAACACGAGTGGTGTTAGATCCCATATTGTCGCAGGCTGCGAACAAGGTCAGGAGTAGTATGAACAGCAGGTATCTCATGGTATGGTAAAGTTAACTCTTTACACGGTTCAATAGATATTCCATGCCAATGAGTTCAGCCGATGTTGCTAAGGCAGTGATACTCACACCCAGCACACCGTGCAGATTAACATTCTGTCCTGTTAAGAGCAGGTTGGGTATACGGGTACGGGTAGCAATGGTGGTCTCTGCCGGCTTGTTGACGTCTTTGAGGATACCATAGAGCGCGCCTTCGGGAGTGGCGATATAGTCGCGGTAGGTGAGTGGGGTGGCAGCAGAGTGAGCGATCACGTTGCCTTTAAGTTCGGGTATGCGTTCCGATACTTTCTGCATCAGCACCTCGGAGCGTTGTTCTTTGAATTGTTGGTATTGCTCACCGCGGTCGTGCTTGTCGCCCGAGTGGTTGTGAGTGTCTGCCCATTGTGCTACCTCATCGTAGTGCATATAGCTGAGCACGGAAACGCTCTCTGCATATCCGGGGTTGTTGGCGTCTTCGGTGAAGAAGGTGGCGTAGTTGGCCGGCCATTGATGTGGATGATAGTGTACGGCAGCCCAGGAGTCTTGCGAGGCATTCCAGTAGATGTTGTAATGGCGCATGGGCACTGTGCAGGGCTTCAGCACCATGTTCAGCATGAATGAAGATACGGTCTGTTTCAGTCCCTTAATACGGTTGCGGTAGGCAGGGCGGATAGTAGGGCCGTCGACCAGTTTGAGTAGCACCTCAGGGTGGATATTCGCGATGAACTGTTTGCCGTAGAAGCGCTGGCCGTCTGCGGTCTCAGCATAGCTGATGCTGCCATTCTTTTCTTTGAGGCTGGTAACTTCTGTATTGCGGTAAACCTCGCCGCCATGCGCCTGCAATTCCTGCCAAAGGAATTTGGAGATCTGCGAGCTGCCGGGCACCACTTTATGTGCGCTGTGTATATAACTCTCCATCACCAGCGCATGCAGGTAGAAAGGAGTCTTGCCTGCTTCACCTGCATAGAGCAGGTTATTGCCGGTGAGTACGTTTTGGAGGAGCTTGTTGGAAGTGATGCCGGCAATAGTTTCCGTCAACGACCATCCTGTCACCACGGACTTCTCATCCGCCGAGCCCATACGCAGGCGGTATAACGGGAAATGGTCACCGACGTTGGCGATGGTAGAGATGTATCGCTGTAAAGCCTGCTTCTCGTTAGGGAAGTAGGGTAGCAGTTGTTCGATGAAGTTCTCCTTGCCGATAGCTTGTGGGTATAACGTCACATCATCGCCAAATGCCATCCTGTCGAAAGCGTTCTCACCGTAGGCTTTCAGCTGCAGCTTATCCATAATGCCTGCATACCTGAAGATGCGATTGAGTGTATGGCCTTCGCCAAGGCCGCCTATATAGTGCACGCAGCTATCGAAGACCTTCTTCTGGAGGGAGAATGTTTGCAGGCAGCCGCCGACTTGTTTGTCCTTTTCCAGCACGCAGACCTTCATGCCTTCTTTGGCGAGGATAACGGCAGTCAAAAGCCCGCCGAGGCCGCCTCCTACAACTACTACATCGTATATGCCGGCGCCGGTCAATGTAAAAATGAGTTCCTGGTTATTGAACGTTTTCCAGCATCATCTCCTTGATATCGGCCATAATGCGTTTGGCGATATTTGCGGAAGTCGTTTCCGTGGTACTTTCTGCGTAGATACGGATGATCGGCTCGGTGTTAGAAGTACGCAGATGTACCCAGTCCGTGTCAAACTCTATGCGCAGGCCGTCTTCCGTATTTATTGGCTGCTTCTTGTATTTGTCTTTTATCTGCTTGAAGATGTTTTTTACGTTCACATTCTCGTTCAGCTCTATCTTGTTCTTCGAGATAAAGTAGTCGGGATATGTATTGCGTAATGCCTTTGCGTTCTTGCCTGATTTTGCAAGGTGTGTCAGGAACAGGCCAATGCCTATCAGTGCATCACGCCCATAATGCAGCTCAGGAACAATAATACCCCCGTTGCCCTCGCCACCTATTACAGCATTCACCTCTTTCATCTTCTTCACCACGTTCACCTCACCAACAGCGCTGGGGAAGTATTGGCCGCCGTGCTTTTCAGTCACATCGCGGAGGGCCCGGGTGGAGGAGAGGTTGGAAACTGTGTTGCCTTTTTTATGGCTAAGCACGTAATCTGCAATCGCTACCAATGTATATTCTTCGCCAAACAGGCTGCCATCTTCACAAACAAAGCACAGGCGGTCTACATCAGGATCTACGGCTATACCCAGGTGTGCGTTCTGCCTTTCTACCGCGTGGCATAGCTCCGTGAGATTCTCAGGAAGTGGCTCGGGGTTGTGTGCAAAGCGGCCTGTTACCTCTTCATTGATAACAGTCACTTCTTTAACTCCCAGCGCTTTCAACAACTGTGGAACCGAAATAGCACCGGTTGAGTTAACCGGGTCCACAATGATCTTGAAGTTCTTTTTCTTTATAGCCTCCACATCAACTAAAGGATGTTCGAGGATGATGTCTATGTGTTTCTGAATGTATGTATCGTTAGCGGTGACCGTGCCAAGCTTGTTTACGTCAGCATAGTTTACGTTGCCTTTATCCGCATGGTCCAGTATCCATTGGCCGGCCTCAGCACTCAGGAATTCGCCATCAGCATTCAGCAGTTTCAGTGCATTCCATTCTTTAGGGTTATGGCTGGCAGTAAGTATAATGCCACCAGCTGCGTTTTCCATCTTCACAGCCATCTCTACTGTAGGAGTTGTGCTCAGGCCCAGGTCAACCACTTCAAAGCCCATACCCTGCAAGGTTGAGGCTACCAGGTTTCTCACCATTTCGCCGGAGATGCGCCCGTCACGGCCAAGCACAATTTTCCTGTTCGCTCCCTGCTCCGCTATGTATGCGCCGTAGGAGGTAGTGAATTTTACAATATCAATAGGAGTAAGGGCTGTACCGGGATTGCCGCCAATAGTTCCTCTTATGCCGGATATAGATTTTATTAGTGCCATGTGTTCGTCGTACCGAACTACGAAGATAATTTTTTATGCAAAGGCTGGAAACTAATTATTGTCACCCGCAGCAATCTTTAAATTGAGGATGATTTATATATGGTGGGAATTTTAGCTATATTTTAAATTCAGGAATTCCTTCCCAGACAAAGAATTAGTTATTTTAGTTGTCAAACCAATTAATTCTTACATGACCACATCCACCGTTCGCACGTCCAGGCGTGTGATGGCATTTTTTGCCCTTGTATTTTTTGCATTAAGCCCTGCTATCGCTCAAAACCTTTCCCAAGCGATACCGCAGGATCCGAAGGTGCTGAAAGGAAAATTGCCCAATGGCTTAACCTATTATGTGCGTCCAAACGCCAAGCCTGAGAAAAAAGTGGAACTGCGCCTGGCGGTAAATGCCGGATCAATCCTGGAAGATGACGACCAGCAGGGCCTGGCTCACTTCATGGAGCATATGAATTTCAACGGCACAAAGAATTTCGAGAAGAACGAATTGGTTAACTATCTGCAATCGATAGGCGTAGAGTTCGGGGCGGACCTGAACGCTTATACGAGCTTTGACGAAACTGTATATATATTACCTGTTCCTATTGACAAACCTGGTAACCTCGATAAAGGTTTCCAGATCATAGAAGATTGGGCGCACAATGCACTGCTTACTGACAAAGACATAGACGATGAGCGTGGTGTGGTGTTGGAGGAAAGCAGGATGGGTAAAGGTGCCGACATGCGCATGCTGGATAAATACCTTCCTAAGCTGATGATGGGATCGAAATATGCAGACCGCCTGCCGATAGGTAAGGATGATATCCTGAAAAACTTTAAGTATGAAACCATCCGCCGCTTTTATCACGACTGGTACAGGCCCGATCTGATGGCTGTTGCCGTAGTGGGAGATATAGATACCGGCACTGCAATGAATTATATCCGCAAGCACTTCGGTGGTATGCAAAACCCGACGAAACCGAGACCGCGTTCGGTATTTGACGTTCCGGCCCGCACGAAACCGGAAGCTATGGTATTGACCGATAAAGAAGCGACTAATTATGAGTTGCAGATCATCTTCCCTTCAGTAAAAAAAGATGTGGAGAAAACTTTGGGCGACTACCGCGAATTCCTCGAAAAACAATTGGTAACCCAGATGCTCAACCGCAGGCTCAGCGACCTCGCACGCAGCAGTAACCCTCCGTTCCCATTTGCACAGACAGGTTTTGATGGCTGGGCACGCGGTTATGAAAGTTTTTCAGCTTACACGTTGTTTGGAGAGAACGGCCCCGAGACTGCATTGAATGCCGTAACAGCAGAGATCGTTCGCGCAAGGAAATATGGTTTTAACAATAGCGAACTGGAACTTGCGAAAAAGAATATGATAAGCGCCATTGAAAAGGCTTACAATGAACGCAGTACCACCGAAAGCCGCAACCTTGTTGGCGAGTATGTAAGAAATTTCCTGCAGGGCGAAGTAATTCCCGGTATCGAGAACGAGTATAAGTATCACCAGGAAATGCTGCCGGGCATAAAAGTAGATGAGCTGAATGCACTTACCAAAGAATGGCTGGCAAGCAATAATACATTTACCTTGATAACCGGGCCGGAAAAAGCTGCAGCGAAGTTGCCGACCGCAGAAGCGCTGGTAGCCATGACACAAAAAGGCTTGTCGCAGGACGTAGGGCCTATGGAAGAAAAAGCAGTTGCAGGCAGCCTGATGGACAAAAAACCAATAGCAGGAAAGATCACAGCTTCTACCAAGGAGCAACGTTTTGAAGCGACTACGTACACGCTGAGTAATGGAATCAAGGTAACCGTTAAACCAACAGATTTCAAAAGCGACGAGATACTAGTAAAAGGTGTGCGTAAAGGCGGCACCGGCAACTATGGTGTTGCGGATAAATACAGTGCACAATATGCTACGTCTGTGATAGGAGCAATGGGCCTTGGCAACTTTACGCCAACAGATATGGATAAGGTGCTCGCCGGCAAAAATGTGAAAATGAATGCGGGTATCGGGGCAATTCAGAACACACTATCGGGCAGCAGCACGATAAAAGACCTTGAAACGATGTTCCAGTTATTGCACCTGCGGATGACTGCACCCCGTAAAGATGCTGCCTTGTTCAAGGCATTCCAGGACAAACAAAAGATGCAGACGCAATTCATGTCCGCCAACCCACGGTTTACATTCTTTGACACCTCTATACAAGTCTTGTATGGCAAGCACCCGCTGGCACCCGTTGTAGTACCAAGACCGGAGTTTTATGATGCCATTAATATGGATCGCGCGGTAGATATTTACCGTAAGGAAATAGGTGGCGCCGATGGATATCATTTCTTTATTGTCGGCAACGTCTCATCCGAAGCCTTGACCCCTTTGCTGGAAACTTATCTTGCCAGCATACCGGCAAACAATACAACTCCAAATTTCAAAGACAATGGCGTTCGCCCGGTAAAAGGTGTGCAAAAAATAACAGTGAAAAAAGGTAAAGAACCTCAGAGCTTTATTATGGCCATGTACCACGGCGATGCGAAGTATTCAGAAGACCTGGCATTGAAAGCGGCTGCGCTTGCTGAGATCCTGAACATTAAAGTAATAGAAGAACTCCGCGAAAAACTTGGGGGTATTTATACCGGGGGCTATTATGCATCCGTTTCGCAATATCCTTACGAGCGTTACCAGGTGGGCCTCCAGTTGCCATGTGGCCCGGAGAATGTTGAAAAACTGCTGACTGCCGCAAATGCCGAGATCAGGAACCTGGTAGAAAAAGGGCCGGATGTCAAAGACCTGGATAAGGTAAAAAGCCAGTGGCATGAGCAGCACAGGACCAACCTGAAAGAGAATGGCTACTGGAGTGGCAAGATGGAAGACGTGCTATTTTGGGGAAGGGATAAAGACAAAGTGTTCAACTACGACAAATGGATAGATGAACTAAAGCCCGCCGATATTCAAGCTGTGGCTAAACAATTCTTTAATGGGAAGAACGAGTTTGTATCAGTCCTGTATCCTGAATCTTAGAAAAGAGTAGAAACAGAAATTCCCGCCAATCGGCGGGGATTTTTTATGAGTTTAGCTTTGGATAAACCAGAGCCTGGCTATAGAATCTGTTATCTCCACAAGGTCTTTGTAAGAGTCGGGCTTGGTGATGAAGCAATTAGCCCCCAATTCGTAAGAAGCCTTACGGTCTTTGTCTGAAGCGGAGGTAGTAAGAACAATAATTGGGATAGGCTTGTAGGTTCCGTCGGCTTTCAGGGTTTTAAGTACATCCCTGCCATCGCGGCCCGGCATATTCAGATCGAGCAATATAAGCGAGGGATGCGTTGTATCGGCACCTGATAAATGCTCGATCAGGTGATCGCCACTCTGCAGAAATGTATAGTCGTGGTTATGTTTGTTTTCGAGAAAAGCATCGCGTATTGATTCCCTGTCGTCAGAGTCATCGTCAACGATCAATACAGTGTGTCTTAAATGTCTTCTCATACGGGTACTATAATGGTAAAGGTAGCGCCTTCACCGGGTTTGCCGTCAGCTATAATGGTGCCTCCGTGGTTCTCAGCTACTTTTTTACAAATTGCCAGGCCTATCCCAGTACCTTCAAACTCGTTGCGCCCGTGAAGTCTCTGAAAGATAGTGAAAATTTTATTAGCAAATTGGTTGTCGAATCCGATACCGTTATCTGTGAATGTGATCGCAAGGTATTTCTTCGCAATGGCAAGCTCGTATGATTGCACCTCCACAGGTCTTAGGTATTTGTGAGTTATATCGATACGCGGAATGACGCCATCTTTCACAAACTTGAGAGAGTTGGCGATCAGATTCTGGAATAACTGCCTGAATTGGGAAGGGACTATATTAATGATCGGGAGGTCGTCGCTAATGATGACACCCTTTTTTTCTTCAATTTTATGTTCCAGTGTTTGCACTACGTCATTCAGCACACTTTGCAGGCTGTATTGCTCAAAACTGCGTTCGCCGCTAATGGTGGATACCGCAAGCAGGTCACCGATCATAGCCTGCATCCGGCGCGACGAGCTGATGATCTTCTCCAGGTGCAGCTTACCCTCGTCAGTCAGTCTTTCGCTCTGGCTGCTGAGCAGCCGGTCGCCGAAGGTGGCGATCTTACGCAACGGTTCTTTCAGATCATGACTGGCCACATAAGCATATTCTTCGAGGCTGGCGTTTGATTGTTGCAGTTGAAGGTTTTTCTGGTAAAGCTCATGTTCGGCTTCTTCCTGTTCAGTAATATCAACCGATACGTTCAGTACATGGACCACCTTGCCGGCTTCATCCCGGTCAAAGACTGTGCCGAATGTGTGGAACCACCGGTACTCACCATTTTTATGACGCATCCTGTATTTGAACTCTACGATGTCCTCGGTATCGCCGGTGTTGTCACGGTCATTAGCATCCTCTAAAGCCTTATTGTTTTTATCCATTATCGGCTGCACATCGTCAGGATGAATTATGTCCAGCATGAATGGTATTCCTTCATCGAATACTTTTTGCACCGGGTATCCCAGTATCTTTTCGAAGGCGCTGTTAATAAAAGTGTATTTGCCGGTGTTGATATTGTAAGATGCGATCAGCGATGGCGTAGTGTTGGCTATCTTTTCGATGAATTCGCTTTTCGCGCGGATCGCTAATTCGGCAAGGCATTCCCTGGTGATGTCTTGCACAGTTCCGTACATAATATTGAAGTTGCTCGCCGGGTCCCATTCAGCCTGCCTGTGAATGAATTTCATCGTGCCGTCTTTTAGCAACACGCGATATTTTGAATCGTATGACGTGCGAGCTGTAATAGCATTATTCATCTCCCGCATTGCGCGCTCTTTGTCATCGGGATGAACAAAGCCAATGATCGTTTCCAAAGTTATTTTATTGAGCGACTGCGGCTCAAGACCGTAGATCCTATAGATCTCGTCGGCCCAGGTTATCTCACCTGTAACAATATTGTGAGAGAAGTTGCCAAGATGAGCCAGCGATTGCGCCTCTTTGTACAAACGTTCGTTGTATTGGAGTTGTTCTATGAGTTTTTGGCGCTCAGTTACATCTTGCGATGTTCCGAGCATACGTACGGGTTCACCATGCTCATCTACTTCTACCTGGCCCTGGCCTATTACTTGTCTTATAGAGCCGTCGGGCCGTTGTATGGTATGCAATACTTCATACGGTTCGTGCGTAGCCAGGCAGTTGGCTACTGCATCGTTGAGCATGTGCTTATCGGAAGGATGTAACAGTGACTGGTATTGTTCAAAGCTGATCTCGTCTACTGGTTCCAGTCCGTAAATGCGAAATAATTCTTCCGTCCATGTGATCTTATTGGCTTTGATATCCCAGGTCCAATTGCCAACATGCGATATTGCCTGTGCCTGCTTGAAAAGTTTATCGCTTTCCTGCAGTTTTTCCAGCAATGTTTGTTTTTCCGTAATATCCTGCAGTGTACCGAGCAGTTTGTAGGCCTGACTTGATTCATCCACCATCACTTCGCCCCGCGCCTGCAAAATTTTTATGCGTCCGTGTGGGAATACGATACGATAAATGAAATCGTATGGTTGATGTTTGTCGATCGCCTCTTTCATCGCGGCTGCCACGCGCCCGGCATCATCGGGATGATTCAGCTTTGCTATCGCTTCGTATGAAATTTCGCTTCCCTCCTCAAACTCATAGATACTGTATAGCTCTTCCGACCATTCGAGTTTATTAGCAGGCAGATGCAAAACCCAGTTGCCAAGGTGCGATAGCGCTTGTGCTTGTTTATAAAGCGCTTCACTTCTAAGCAGGCGTTGGATCATGTAATGGCGGTCGGTTACATCGATCACTGTTCCTTTCATCACTTTGTTACCCCGGGTTTCAGTGACGTTTCCGCGAGCCCAGATGATCTTTTCTCTGCCATGCACCATGTGGCGATATTCACATTCATAGACACCATTTTCTTCTATCGCTTTTTCCCTGGCTTCCTTCAGCCTCGAAGCATCGCCCGGGTGTATGCCCTTCATCAATTCAGTGCGATCCACTTCGCCTTCTATCTCAAATATCTTTTTGTACTGTGGAGTAACGACCAATTTGTCTGTCGCTAGGTCTAGTATATAACTACCCATGTTTACCAGTTCCTGTGCCTCCAGCAATTGGAGTTCACGCTGTCTGATGCGGTCTTGCAGTATCTGGATAAACGTGTTTGTGGAAGAAGTTTCAGAATATGTAGATACAGTGTTAATCTCTTCAACAAGGGATATCAGTTCAGTGGCATCTCCAGTGTATAAAGGCAGGAATTTATACATGGCCTTGTTCCGTATGAAGTTTGCCAGTGTAATGTCTTCAGCCTGCACCTGGTCGCGCCCGATAATTCCCAATTGGTCATTCAACCATCTTGCAGACGATGCATCCAGGTGTTCTTTTAGCCTGTTTTCAATAGCGCAAGTCAGAAACTCGCTGTGACTGGGAATTGATATTTCCAGCAACTGGTTGTCAGGTATATGGCTAAGCTGCCGAAGCAGGGGAAGATCTACTTCTTTTGACAGGCGTAATTGTTCCTTAATATAGTCTAC
>CAMPKG010000046.1 GCA_946887085.1 uncultured Sphingobacteriales bacterium | reverse complement strand
GCACAGCAGAAACCGGGACAGTACCACCCGACAAGGCCTTACCCAATATCAGGATATCCGGCCTCACATCCTCATGATCGCAAGCCAACATTTTACCTGTACGCGCGAGACCAGTTTGTATTTCATCAGCAATAAAAAGCACATTTGCTTCTTTACACATAGCCGC
Source organism: uncultured Sphingobacteriales bacterium (assembly GCA_946887085.1). Next base: position 14,003 of record CAMPKG010000046.1, on the reverse strand, counting down.
TGCCTTGCTGAGGTAGCCTTCGTCCGGAACCACCACGCCGGCTTCTCCCTGGATAGGCTCTACCAGGAAAGCCGCTACATTTTTATCCTGTAGCGCAGCCTGCAGTGAAGCGATGTTGTTATATTCCACCACCTCGTAACCCGGCATGAAAGGGCCAAAATTTGTACGTGCGGATGGATCGGTACTGAACGATATGACATTTAGTGTGCGCCCGTGGAAATTGGCATCACAAACAAGTATTTTGGCTTTATTCTCTGCCACGCCTTTTACTTCATAAGCCCATTTGCGGGCAAGCTTCAACGCCGTTTCTACTGCTTCAACACCGGTGTTCATCGGCAGCACTTTATCGTAACCAAAGAAATTGGTGATGAACTCTGTATACTCTGCCATTACCTCGCTGTGAAATGCGCGTGATGTCAAAGTAAGTTTCTGAACTTGTTCTATGAGGGCTGCGATGATCTTAGGATGGCAGTGTCCCTGGTTAACGGCCGAGTACGCTGAAAGGAAATCGAAATAACGCTTTCCATCTACATCCCAAACGAACACTCCTTCACCTCTATTCAGCACGACGGGTAAAGGATGATAGTTGTGAGCTCCATACCTTTCTTCCTTCTCTAAAAATTTCTGTGTCAACGAGGACAACGAGTGCGTACCGATCATATCGCAAATTTACGCAGTTACCCCCGATTTTTCTACTTCCGGCAGCATTGCGGGTTCAAATGCGTTCAGCTTGTCGAGCTCCAATACAGTTGTGTTGTTATCTTCTGAACGGTGGAATGCAGGCAGAAATTTAGCTCCATAGACAATTTCCGAAAATACGTAAGACGTTCGTTCCTGAACCGTATTCGAAAAATGGTCGTCAAAGCCCTTTATATGATACAAAAACTCAATTTCCGCCTCTCTCATGTCTTCATAACTCATCCCGAATAACGGGCTTTCCTCATTGATGACATGCACCAGCGTCCAGCTCAAAGCCAGCGAGTTTATCCTCTTTATTTCCAAAGGAAGCCCGAAGAACTGGCGCACCCGTTTGCCGTCGTCGGTCACGTGCATGGAGATCGTCACCTGCGCCTCTACATCAGTCAGGTGATTATTCTTGCTTGTTGCCAATCGCACCATCACCGAGCGCTGGCCTTTATGCGGCGTAATAAGGAGGTTCTTGCTATAATTAATGAAAGCTCGCGGCTTGGTAAAACGGCCGTATAACAACCCTGTTACGAGCGCAAAGGTGAGGATACCTATAAAAGACTCCAGCGATGCGACGACATTGGCCCACAATCCTACGGGACTTATATGTCCATACCCTACAGTGGTCAGGGTCTGCGAGCTGAAGAAGAACGCCTGCTGGAAATTACTCAGAAGATCATTGCCCTTGTGGATGCCTTGCAGGTTTTCGACGCCAATGAGCACGTAAATGCTGGCGAATGCCAGGTTCATGATGGTATAGAATGTAAAAACCACAAGCAGGAACTTCCATCTTGACAGGCGCAGGATAGTATGATACAAACTGACCCTTTCCCAAAACGGCAGCCCTGTTTTAACCACGTTAACGCTACCGTCTTTATTAGATAGGCGTCCACCTTCAGTCGAATTATTGTTCGTACTGAAACCGGTATTGTCGATGTTTTTGATTTTATGTCGCCTAAGCTGCACCATGAGTTTTCCGTTCCGTTCTTAGCTCCAGGAAAAATGCAATGCAAACAGCAGTACCTGTAAGCACACAACCTAAAGCTAAAACAATTTCCTCCGAATAGCTATCAGCGACCAAATAGTAAAAGCCTATGAAGGCACAACTAAATAGGATCAGCTTGGCTATCCAGTTTTTCAAAGGAAGCAATGCAGAAATGTTGGTATCGAGTTCTCTGGCAGAATGCCATAAATAATAAACGGCTTGTAAATAACTGCTTATAACAAAAGAAAGCGCGATTCCCGGAAGTCCCAGAACCTGATATAACGGGTACATTAATGCACAGGCGATGATCATATCGCCGACTGCCCCAATGTTCATGATATCTCCCCGGTGCCTGTTTTGTAAAACTGTGGTGAAGCTATACGCCCGTAATGGCATTGCAAGAACGGCCATAGCGAATATCGGTATAGATGAAGGATAATTGCCTGACAGAACAACGCCAAAAAGTTCTTGCCTGAAGACAAGGAAAAAGAAAAATATGGGGAACACTATGGCCGACAAGAGCCTGCCTGAACGCTTCATTAGATCAGCAGTTTGGCCTGCATCGCTTTCCGGTGTGGACAGTTTCATTAGCGCAGCACTGCCGGCGGCGCCAAGTAGTATGGGCAGAAATGGTATCTCCAAAGAACCGTTGTAATAAATGGCCATGATCTCTTTTGCGAATAGAAATGATATCACGAACTTATCTATCCACCTGAACAGTGTTTGCGATACGTCATATACGCCGATGTGCATCCATAATCTCCTGATGCTTTCAAGCGAATAGCTCCCGGTATATTCTTCCTGGTTGCGCAGCGCCGAGTTCAGCGACAAAGAGGTGATTGCTAATTTAATCACAGTAATCGCAAGAATATATCCGAGCATCTGTATAACGGACCAGTGATACTCCACGAGAAGCCAGTGAAGCAATAAGAAAACAACGGTGTATATAAAATTTATTATCGCCAAAAAAGTAAAGCGCCTGAATGCAGTCAGCAAAGACTCTATGACTATCGACAATGAATACGCCAGCAGCATTGCAAATGCAATGATGGTACTAGTGTCATCTGTCTGAAGAATGGCAAATATGGCTGCAAGCACCAGCAGCCATATGCCATACCCTGCAAAAGACCTCACACTAAAACTCTTGACAAGCCGGGCGATAAGAGCGGGTTGGTAGGTAACTACAAGTGACTGCACACCCAGACAAGCCAATGCGCTGATAAAATACAGCTGTACCCAGAAGTGTTGGTACAAACCGTAACTGTCCTTATCCAGTAACCTCGAAAAGAATATGACAATGAAGAGATTTGCCAGCGTCGGGAAGAACCGGATCAGGAAAATGAAAAATGAATTGCTAACGAAAGTATTACTTCCTGCTTGCGGCAAAAGCTTCACATTCTGTTTTGTTTAATTGTCTGATAACACGGGCGGGATTGCCCGCCAGCACACAATAACCCTCCGGGAAACTCCTGGTCACGATGGCACCGGCGCCTACTATGGTGAAATCGCCGAGCTTTACGGATGGCAATACGACACTACCCATACCCAGCCAGCAATGTTTGCCAATCTCTATCCGTTCAGCACGCGTGTATTCTTCGTTGTTGACGAAATCGTGATTCGACGATACCAGCCCAACATTAGGGCCAATGTTTGTATAGTCGCCTATCGATATGCCGTTGGTCGCATTGATATAAACCCCGGGTGAATCGCCCGGATATACACCTTTCCCCCTGACAATGTTCTCCGCGTTGTGAATAGTGCTTGTATGGTGTATGGCCCAGGTAACGCCCGAATTCTGCCTGAAAATTTTCCTGAAAAGAAAGTCAGTGATGTAGAACCCCACACTGACATCCTCTCTCAGGCTAAAACTATTTCGTATCAGGCTTCCTATACTCATGACTGTTTTTCGTCAGCAGCAGGAGTCGGATTTTTTCCTTTCCATATCATAACGATCGCCGTAATGATCAATCCATACAACAGAATGCTGCTTATCATGGCTATGTTGTCACCGACCGCAAATGTCTTAGGACGGAAAAAGAACTCGATCTTATGTTCACCTGCCGGAATTTTCAAACCACGCAGCAAATAGTTGACCCGGTAGATCGGTGCAGGCTTACCATCAATATAAGCTTCCCAACCCTTTTCATAATATATCTCGGAAAAAACGCCGAAGCCATCGCGGGTATTGTTCGATTTATACGCCAGGTCATTGAGTCCATATTTCGTCAGCGTTATTTGTGAACTACTATCCTTGCCCGGTACCAGGTTGCCTATGTCCTGGCGATATTTTTCGCGAATTACTACCGAGTCTTTCGTGTCAAATGCATCAGTTACAATTGCCGTGTCACCAAGACGAGAACCCTTCAGCGACAATATCTCTTCATCTGCGGTCTTTGCCCATTTTATATTGTTCACGAACCAGGCGTTGCCATTCGCATCATTGTTTATCTGCGCGGTCGGCTGTTTATTACCCGGATCAAATATGATGTATTTCGTATTCAGCATATTGAGCACCTGGGAATTGAAACCGTTGCCGCCGAGGTGAACGTCGATCATATCCTGGTATATCTCCAGCTTTGCAGGCGAGTATCCACCTATACATTTATGAAAATACGCTTGAAGTGCATCGTTATACACATTGCGGGTCAGGTCAAGTACGCGGTAATATGGATCAGGGTCCTGAAGTATTTGCTGGTCGACAGGACGCGGCTGGAAAGCCATGTTATAATCAGATTCTTCCTGGTAATTATCCTCGTTGAGATAGTTAGCAGCAACCGAAAACAGGTCAATAACTATCAATATACCAAGGCCAGCGGTCAGGATCGTCTTGTTGATCTTGTCTTTAACGAACGCCCAGATCAGTCCGCCTGCGAGCAATATAAATATTGCGCTCTTCAATGAGCTGTTTCTTGCAAGCTCTGCACGGTCTTCCTTCAGCATAGTCAAAAACTGCTCAGGGTAATCTTTATCAGCAACAGGATTAGTGTAGTCGAAGAACATGCTGCCCGCTATTGCAAAAAGAATACAGATACCCGCCGTTATCCCGAGAGCTATCTTAAGTTTTTTCAATGCATCTTCCTTAGCTACCTTGCCGTTGATCACCTCAACGAGTCCCCATATACCAAGCATGGGAAATAGGAACTGCGGGATAGCCAGCGATGAAGTTGGCGCCCTGAATTTGTTGTAGAGCGGCATATTGTCGAACAGGAAAAAGTTCAGCTCGAAATGCCTTCCCCACGAGAGTATTATCATAAAAGCCGATGCGATAACGATCCACCATTTGTGCGGACTACGGACAACCATCAATCCAAAAACGAAAAGAAAGCAAACAATAGCACCAAAATATATAGGCCCTGAAAGACCCAGGTCCTGCGGGCCCCAATACATAGGCACTTGTCCATATCCTGCGTTTGCAAGAAACTCACCTGCCTGTGGTGCCTGTTCCAGGGGTTCGCTCGAAGACCCGCCGTACAGGTATGGTATCATTAAGGCAAATGTCTCACCGATACCATTACTCCAGCGAAATGCGTATTCTTTATCAAGCCCTCCACCTTCTTTTTGCTTATCCTGGTCGTGATTAAAAGTCAGTTCGCTTTGTCCTCCGCGCATGGACTCCTTTGCATACTCACGCGTCGCCAGGAGTAAACCCATCCCCGGCCCCATACCTATTACAAAGGCGAGAGCGGCAATGGCAGATGCAATAAAAAAGCGCGGCAGCCATTTTTCCCTCAGAGCAATTATAAACATCACAATGCCGAAAATGACCACAAGAATGCCCATGTAATAAGATATCTGCAGGTGGTTTGCGGTTAATGCAAAAGCAAATGCCACCGCCGCAAAAATGCCTCCCAGCACATAATTACCTCTATACAAAACGATCAATGCACTAATGACCAATGGCAGGTAAGCAATAGCCAGCACTTTGGTCTCGTGGCCTGCAGCTATCAGCACCGAATTATAGGAGAACGCAAATGCAATAGAACCGATAAGTCCAAGCCACCTGTCTACCCGCAGCACGCACATCAGCGCATAGAAACTGAGCATGCATAAAAAGAAAAAGTATGCTGGTTTTACAAGGATCTTTACAATAGCCTCCTGCATATAACTGAAGGTATTTTTACTTTCAGCCACGTAAAATGTGTACGTCGGCATACCGCCAAACATGCTGTTTGACCAGAGTGTATTCTCGCCGGTTTTTTCATGCCATTGCCTGGCTTCCTGCGACATTGCCTTCCAGCTGATATTGTCTCCCTGTGCCAGCATTTTGCCCTGTAATGCCGGATATGAAAATGCCAATGCTATTACGGCCATTATCCCAATTATCGCCAGGTGTGGTAAAAGTCTTTTAAAATCAAAAGATTGCATATGGGTTGTTTGTTTCAAAAATAGTCGATTATTTCTCTGTTTTCAAAAGGCGATCATTTAAACGTTATCAACTTTCGCCCATCTGCAAAAATGCAATTCGCAAAACTAAGTTTACAACTCAATTGTCCAAATTTGCTTTATAACGCCAAACTTGTAACTATTGATACATATGTAGGCTGCTTCCCTGCAAAAATGTACTTTTGCGCCTGCTTTATAGCGAAAACATGCTTTCAAAAGATCTAATGCTTAAGGCTTACAGGCTGATGATGACAGCTAAAGCCATGGCCGATATATATGATGCAAACCGGCAGGTCTGCAAATACGTTCACAGTACTTCACGCGGGCACGAGGCCATACAGCTGGCAACCGGCTTCCTCCTTCAGCCCTGCGATTGGGTTAGCCCTTACTACCGCGACGAAAGCCTGATGCTGGGCATGGGCTATCGTCCATATGAGCTGATGCTGCAACTGCTGGCCAAGGGCGACGATCCTTTCACCGGCGGACGCGCTTACTACAACCACCCCAACATCCGCCGTGACAATTTTCCGAAGATCATACACCAGAGCAGCGCCACAGGCATGCAGGTAGTACCTACTACCGGCGTTGCACAAGGCATACAATACATCGAAGAGCAGAAGCTCATCAACTATCCTACTCCACCCGTTGTCATCTGCTCGCTGGGCGATGGCAGCGTAACAGAAGGTGAAGTGAGCGAGGCTTTCCAGTTCGCTGTCTTACATCAGCTGCCCGTCATTTACCTGGTACAGGATAATGACTGGGGTATCTCTGTGAGCAGCGATGAAGCGCGCACCATGGATGCCTACGAATATGCTGCAGGCTTCAAAGGCATGGAGCGTGTACGCGTCAACGGCAGCGACTTTGCCGACTCGTACAAAACCATGGAGTATACCATCAACTGGGTGCGCAAAGAGCGCAAGCCCATATTGGTGCACGCCAAAGTTCCACTACTGGGCCACCACACTTCAGGCGTACGCAAGGAATGGTACCGTACCAACGAAGACCTCTCCAAACATAGCCTCGACGACCCGGGACCAAAACTGCGCAAACTACTCCTTCAAAAAGGAGTGGCTGAAGCAATGCTCGATAAGATCGAAGCTGAGGAGCGTGAATTCGCGCAGAGCGAGTTTGACGCTGCCGTTGCTGCTCCAGATCCCAACCCATCCACCGTTGCCGACCATGTGTTTGCACCTAACCCAGTAACCCACGAAACCGGCAACCGTACACCGGAAGGCCGTGAGAAGGTGGTGATGGTAGATGCAGCGCTCCACGCCGTGGAAGAGATACTGCAGGACTACCCCGAAGCCCTTTTCTACGGCCAGGATGTTGGCCGCAGGCTGGGCGGTGTGTTCCGCGAGGCCGCTACCCTTGCCGACAAGTTCGGCGACAACCGTGTATTCAATACCGCCATACAGGAGGCATATATAATAGGTTCTACCGTGGGTATGAGCGCTGTTGGCCTCAAACCCATAGTAGAAGTTCAGTTTGCCGACTATATCTACCCCGGCCTCAACCAGCTTGTTACCGAGATCAGCAAGAGTTGCTACCTGAGCTGCGGCAAGTTCCCGGTCTCCTGTATCGTTCGCGTGCCTATCGGCGCCTATGGCGGCGGCGGCCCTTACCATAGCGGAAGCGTGGAAAGTACACTCGCTACCATTAAGGGTATCAAAATAGCCTACCCCAGCAATGCCGCCGATATCAAAGGCCTGATGAAGGCTGCCTATCTCGACCCTAACCCGGTGATCATGCTGGAGCATAAGGGCCTGTACTGGAGCAAAGTGCCGGGCACTGACGAAGCCAAGATGGTAGAACCTGACCGCGACTATATACTGCCATTCGGTAAGGGCACTGTAGCGCTGGAGGCCGACCAGGATGCCATAGATAATGGCGAATCGCTTTGCATCATCACTTATGGTATGGGCGTGTACTGGGCAAAGAACGCAGCTAAACAATACCCCGGCCATGTGGAGGTCATCGATGTACGGACCATCTTCCCGCTGGATGAGGAGCTGATCTACAGCACCGTGAAGAAGCATGGCAAGTGCATTGTACTTACCGAGGAACAACTGCGCAACTCGTTCTGCGAAGCCGTGGCAGGCCGCATAGCCCAGAACTGCTTCAGGCAGCTGGACGCACCCGTAATGACCATCGGTGCGCTAGACCTGCCGGCGGTACCTATGAACATGGGACTGGAAGCAGCAATGCTGCCAAACGCGGACAAGGTCGCTGCCAGGATCGGTGAGCTGCTGGCTTACTAGGCGGTTCGCAAAAATGATAATCTTGGTGTCGATTTAAGTGTTTTTCAAAAACAACACAATCGCTGCTTGCCGTGTAATGCCGGAGCTTTCAATGCTTTAGGGTCATATTGTGCTTTTTCATTTTGATAACGTTTGTTGTCGGTCGTTTTTATTAAGGCTTCCTGTAATTGTTACATTTTGTTACAATTTCGTGCATCCGCCCACGGTGATTTGCTGATGAGTTGACTGGTGCCTATTGTCATTTTTATTGTGTATAATTTTCAATACCAAATATACTACTATTTGATAAATTAACCAAATTTTCGACCAATGGTCAGGGGCACTTTTTTTGCCTCCTGTGGGGCAGCAGACAAAGCGACCATGGTGATCTAATTTATCGGACAATGCAGGCAATCGCTAAAAAGAAAACGCCCGGACTTTCCGGGCGCTTTCTTTGTTTGTTAGAGATCGCGCTTATTGTATATCGATCTGCCTTGACAGCTTTTGAGCTTCCTCTTTCTTTGGAAGGGTCAGGTGAAGCACTCCGTCATTATAACGGGCAGCTATACCGTTTGCATCAACCGTGTCATCGAGATTGAAGCTGCGGGTGAATGATTGGGTACGGTATTCCCTGCGGAGCCAGCCGCCATCGTTACCTTGTTCGCAATTTTCCTCTTTGTGTTCAAAGCTGACGGTAAGCATATCGTTGCTGACGTTGATCCTGAAATCTTCTTTCTTCAGGCCGGGAGCTACCAACTCCATTTCATAGGTCTTGTCTGTTTCCCGTACGTTGACGGGTACATTGGCCTTCCTGTTCAGTCCGTTAAAGCCCCAGAAATCATCATCAAAAAAGCGGCTCAGGTTATCCTGGAAGATCTGATCGACCAAACCGCTGAAAGGTGAGGCTGTTTTTTGTACGCCTCCGTAGTTTCTTTTTACGATAGTGTTCATAATTAAATCCTCCTTTTTGGTTTTTTCATTAGTTAATGCAAACGCGATACCATTGTATATCTACTGAAATTTTTTCAGATTTTCCTGAAAAAATTTCAGTGTTGAATGAAAAATTTTCATGAACTACTGGCTGAAAAAATATCAGACGCTATTACCTGACACCAGTTTTAAAAAAGTGTGAAAGTCAGATCTTTCGACCTGACTTTCAATTACGATTTCATCACCAACTTATCCAAGGTACCCTGTGCCAAGGGATGATAGTTGCCGCGGTATTTCTGATAGATACGTTTAGCCATGTCTTCTTTGCCTGTCGTCATCATTTCTTCATACAAAGGCTCCAGGAATTTTCGGCGGCCTACTGCGCTCAGGAATTTGTCCAATGCAGGGTAGGCAGTTTCGTAACCGCCAGCAATGCTCATCACATACCAGAGACTGGCGATCTCGCTGTTGCCGCTGGTCGTAAGTTTGAATTGCCTATCGAGCGCAGCCATTTTTTCTTTATCTAAAGGCTTCGGCATTTTGCGCAGGAAGTGCAGCCATTCGTTGGTGCTCCATTTTGCTGTGTTTAGTTCAGCAGGAGCCTTGCCACTTAAAAATTCACTACGAGCAGCGTCTACCGCTTTGAAGCGTTCGGGTTGTACACGCGGTGCATTTTTCGGTATGCCTGGCCCATACACCCATGCATTAATGTCCAGTTTTTCCGCAAGCGCTTTATCTCCTTTTATCAAATTGGCATCGAGATATGCCAGGAATTTTTCTGTCGTAATAGTTTTGAACGCATGCTCATCGAAATATTTTTTCAGGAACGCATCCATTTTCTCGCGGCCAACGTTATTCTCAATAAGCTTTAAGAACAAAGCACCTTTTTCATAAGCAATATCTGTGAGCCCATCATCAGGGTCGCGGCCTGTAAGGTCAATTTTAAGATGCGTGTCTTTACTGTCTTTACCAAGGTCTTCTACTGTGTGTTCCAGGTCCTGGTAACCTAGCTCCCAAAGCATGTCTGCATATCCTTTATCTGTCATTGCTTCCGTAAGGCGGCGTTCGAAATAAACGGTAAAGCCTTCGTTCAGCCAGAAATCGTTCCAGGTACCATTGGTCACCAGGTTACCACTCCAGTTGTGAGCCAGCTCGTGTGCTATGAGATTCATAAGTGAGCGGTCGCCTGCAATAATGGTAGGTGTGGCAAAAGTAAGTTTAGGATTTTCCATGCCACCGATCGGGAAGCCCGGAGGAAGTATTAAAGCATCATATCTGCCCCAGCGGTAAGGACCATACAATTGTTCGGCCGTCGTTACCATCCTGCCCACTTCTGCAAATTCATAGGCTGCTTTGTCGGCCATATTGGGTTCAGCATATACACCAACGCGATCGTCAATACTTCGGAACTCTATATCACCTACTGCCAGCGCCATCAGGTAAGCCGGTATGGGAATGTCCATTTTGAAATTGTAAACACCACTGTCATTTTTCTGCTGCGGGTTTTCTGCGCTCATCAGCGCCATCAAACCTTTAGGCACGGTAACACGTGCTGTATATGTATAGCGTATGCCAGGACCATCGGCCACCGGTATCCACGAACGCGCATAGATAGACTCTGATTGCGTGTACAGAAAAGGATGCTTTTTACCAAGTGTCTGTTGAGGTTCCAGCCATTGCAATGCAGTAGCTTTAGCGCCCGAGTGATACCAGATATCCAGTTTCTTTGTGTTTCCTGTTATCGGTATGTTCAACGCATTACCCAGGTGTTGAACAAACTCACCGAGGGAGTGAGCGACTTTTTTTCCGTCAGCTTTCACGCTGTCTATGGTCAGGTCATAAGTATCGAGCCTGAGTACACGAGCTTTCTTTGCATTATCAATGTCCCAACTGGCACGACCCGAAATTTGTCGTTTAGCAAAATCGACATTGATATCAAGATCGAGATGTTTCATCGTCACGCTGTCGGCATTCGACTGTGTGTGCAGGTCTTTACTTACAGTAGTGTCTGCGGCAGTTGTTGATTTTTCTTTTGATGCAGATGTGTCGTTGCACGACGAACAAATAACGGCAAGCGCAACGGCACCTAAACAAGTCCTTATCATTAATTCAGCAGTTGTAATTGTTTTTAATCAGGCCTCCGCAGTGCGGATGCTTTTCCAATCGGTTTCCCGGCAGCTTTCCCAAACCATCCAGAAAAATGCCGAAGCCAGCAAGATAGCCAAAACCATCATAAGCTCGCTGGAAATGGATTGTAAAATGAGGTAGTGGCCAAGGCCAAGCATACCCATCAACAGGAAAGTAAAGAGCACCCTGACAACACCTTTACCACCTTTCTCTTTCATTTGCTCCATCATAGAGAACGGAAATATCCTGTGGCTGGCACGCATCACGCAAATGGCGAAGACGGAAATATTAGCGGTAGCAAGCAACATATCGAGAATAGCACGCGGCCCCCAGACAAAAATGACAAAGGCACCGATGGCTATCATGAACGGAAGAAAATATTTTATCCATAATGCTTTGAATGCGCCTGCCAGGATACTGCCGGGCGTATCTATGGGAGCGGAGTAATATATCCACGCCGCTTTATACTGGTCCGACATGCTCACATAATTCAGTGCCTGCATCATTGACAGCGAACACATGTAGAGCAACACGAGGTGCATATTTGATTCCGGCAGCCGCTGCCATACATCCGACAAAGGCTCATCGCGCGAGACAAGCATATAAAAGAAATAGACAGGCGCATATGCGAGCATGGGGTATACACGCATCTTAAAGGTGCGGCTGCGTGATGTTTGCAGCCAGGTGATCATAAACCCTGCTTTTGCAGCCTGCGAGCGGTTGAACGTATTCGCCAGCCTGCTGTATAATTTAGATGGTGCCTTGCGCACATTCGTTCCCGGTTTTAACTCAGTTACATCTATACCGTCTATAGCAGCAAGGCGGAGTGAAAATTGCGGTGCAAGCCATTTTACTGTTGCCCAGATGGCGAACAGCGGAAAGACAATAGCCAATATGCTAAATGCCCATAAGTGTGGGAAAACCGTACTATACCCGACCCAGCTCCAGCATGCAGCTAACCAATATGGTGGTGTGAATTGTATCCAGGGATATTGCGACATATCAATATTCGCCACCGCACTTTTAGTCAGCCCCTGCATCAGGTAGAAGGACATAAATACAATGACGGAAAATGCCACCTGTATGGAGCCCATAATGTCTTTGAACCTGCCGGGTTTGGCAAGCCTGAGAATAGCCAGATAGAAAGCATTGACCAGGAATAGCGCGAGGAACACCATCAACAGCAGCGGCAATGGGAACACGATCGCTGCTTTCCATCCCCTCACAAGTCCTAACAATATCCAACCGGGCAGCGACATAGGTAACACAACCCTGATCAGGTAAATAAAAATATGCAGCATCCTTGCCAGGAACAATGTGCGATCGTTGATGGGCCTTGACAGCAGGATGAGTTTGTCTGTAGTGTCCGTAATAACGCTTGAAAAATCTGTTATCAGTGAGAACGTCAGTAAGAATAGGAACGTAGTGAAATATGCCCAGAGAGCAATGATGGGATCCTTAAATGCAAACAACGGGAAGATATACACGATTCCAATAAAAAAAGAAAAAAGCATTGCCAACGCGGAGTTGAATTTGCTTTGCTTTTTTTGCTGCCGACGCCCGAAGGACAGTGGCTTCCGGTCATCTATCTTAAGTTTGGTGGTAAGTATTGCTTCCAGCTGCAGCGTATCTGCACCCATACCCCGCCAGAGGCCTTTTGGCAGCATGACCATCCATAGAAATATCCTGTTCATCTTCGCGGTCTATTGATCTGTTTTGCTGCTGAAGGCAGAAGCGAATTCACCTGCTTTCTGGTTAATGTTGTCAGCCGAAGTAAGTTTGGAAAATATTTGCTCGAGCGAGTGGCCTGTGTCCATACGTAACTCATCGATAGTACCGTTGGCAACAATATTGCCTTTGTCTATAAGCACTATCCTGTCCGACACTTTTTCCACCACGTCCATCATGTGCGAGCAATAAAATATGGTTTTGCCTTCCTGCTTTAATACCTGCAACAACTCTTTTACCAATATCACCGCATTGGCATCAAGACCCGAGAGCGGTTCATCAAGTATCACTATCGAAGGATTATGCAGCAAGCCTGATGTTATCAGCACTTTTTGCCGCATGCCTTTCGAAAAACTATCCATCCGCTGGTCGATATTCGGCAACAACCCGAACGAATCCAGCATTTTTTTCGAGCGGTCTTCGATCATTTCATCTTCCAGGTGATAGAGCTTGCCGATGAAGTGGAGATATTCACGTGGTGTCAGCAGGTCGTACAGTTCAGCCAGTTCGGGAATATAACCTATCATTTTCTTCACCTCCAGCACATTTTCCCTGAGGTTGCGTCCGTTCACATTCACTTCTCCGTCATAATCCTGGATCACCCCGGTGAGTATTTTCACAGTAGTGGATTTCCCTGCACCGTTCGGGCCGATGTACCCGATGATCTGGCCGGGGTACACGTCCAGTGAGATGTTATTCAGTACAGTTTTTTCGCCGTAGTTCTTCGACAGATTATTAATTGTTATTATCGGTTGCATGTATTGATCCTCAATCGCTATAAAGCTAGCAAAAAATAAGGCTGCGCAGCCCGCATTTAGGTGTTGACAAAAAAAGTTAAAAAAAGTTAATAAGAATTAATTCAAAACACAAGTCAATTTATTAACCCCCGGTTAAACACTCCCATATCGACAGTTTTCCGCTACCAA
>CAMPKG010000045.1 GCA_946887085.1 uncultured Sphingobacteriales bacterium | reverse complement strand
TGTGGCTTGAGCAGAAATCAGCTGAATTTGAGGGTAAGGAAAAAATCGAGGTCTTATTGGAGTTATCAGACGTCTATGACGAATGTGAAGAGTTCGATTCGGTGTTCGATACATTGAAACGTGTCATAAAGATAGATCGCAGGAATGAAGAGGCCCTGCAAAAAATATGCTTTTGGGCAGAGTTTACAGAACGTCTGGAGGAAAGTGTCACGCTACATACCAGGCTTACCGAGGAAGACCCATATAACGCGCTCGCCTGGTTTAATCTCGGCGCCGCATACCAGGGTCTTAAGCTTTACGAAAAGGCTATCGACTCCTACGAATTTTGCGTCGCTATCGACGAGAAATTTGAGTTTGCGTACCGAAATATGGCAGACGCATATATGCGTCTGAAATGGTACGAAAAAGCCATCGAGGTTTTGGAGAAGCATCTCGAAATAGCAAAACCGGAGGATGTGATATTCGAAGCAATGGGTTATTGCTGGGAAAAGCAAAAGAACTTTCAACGTGCCCGTTACTACTATCGGCAGGCATCGCAACTCAGCCCGCAGGACGATACCATTTTCTTCAAAATAGGTGAAACGTACACCCGCGAAAAACAGTGGGAAAAAGCTGTGAAAGCATATTCGGTTGCACTGCACCTGGATAAAGACAATGCGGCCTACTGCATGGCCATAGGCAACTGCCTGATGGAAATGGATGTGAAAAGCGAAGCACTTGTATGCTATCTCAATGCTGTTCGCCTGAAACCCGGCAACAAAACCACGTGGATGGCGCTAATAAAGGGCCTCTTTGTCTCGGGTTACTATGATGAAGCACTGACACAGCTGGAGGTAGCACGCGAGCACTGCGGTGAAAAAGCTGACTTCCGCTATTTTCAGGCCGCGATCATGTTTGAACTTGGTAAAAGTAAAGAGGCCCTGTTGCAGCTTGAAAAGGCTTTGAAAATGTCTCCTTCAAGGGTGAAAATGTTTACCGAGTTGAATCCTGAATACCTGCGCCGCAGTTCGGTTACCGATCTTATTTCGAAATACAAGAAGAAGTAATCAGTCTTTTCTTACTGTTTTGAGGTCTATCATGTTCATAGGATTGCTGCGCATACCCGTGACATTATTTTGTGTGAAATGCAATTGCTGATCATAGTACAATGGCACCAGCGGTGCATTACTGATAGCAAGGCTGTCGAGTTTCTTGTAGGATAGCCACCTGACAGTATCAGGTTGGTTCATGCTTTCCTGGTATAATTTATCGAATGTCGTGCTTTTAAACCTTGTATAGTTCGGGGGTGCAGGCATCGTGCTGTTGAATACAGTAAGATAGGTTTCCGCGTCAGGATAATCTGCTATCCATTGCGCGCGAAAAAAAACAGCCTGTGACCGGCTCATTTGCTGTTTCAGAATGTTTGGCTGAATGATCTCAACCTGTATCGGAATACCAATCTCCTGCAATTGAGTTGCGATGAAATTGATCACGTCCGACCAGTTGTCTGGTGTAAGTATTTTAATAGGTGTCAATCCCCGACCATTGGGATATCCGGCGCGGCTAAGCAATTCGAGCGCCTTTTGAGGATTATAGCTGTAGCCGTAGCTGCCTGTACTGTCGTAGCCGGGCATCCCAGTCGGAATAAACCCGGAATTGGCAGGGATTCCTATACCGTTCCTGAAATAAGTGACAATTCTCTTCCGGTCTATGCCGTAATTAATCGCCTGTCTTACCAGGGGATCTCGTATAGGGCTGTTTTTTAGCATGTCACTCGTCGAATCCGTCAGAAATCCCAGGTATTCTGTGTCAAGGTAAACGCTCTTCCTCAGTTTGAACCGATCTCTGAACTCCGTTTTAACTTCCCCGTTTTTCGACAATACGAGGTCTTTGAAGGAACCATCTACACCGTTTACAAAATCCAGCTTACCCTGCAGGAAAAGAAAAAACTCGGTTGCTTTACTATCAACAAATGTTATTTGAACGCCATCCAGGTACGGAAGCGCTTGTCCGCGCGCGTCTTTCTGCCAATAGTTTTGATTCTTGTGTAACACAAGAACATTCCCCTCATCCCAATGCTTAAACATAAATGGACCTGTACCGCACGGATGCGACCGGAAATCTTTACCCCAATATTCAGCTACTTCCTTCGGTATTATACTGCAATAGGGCATGCTCAGCATCGCCACCATAGGCCTGAATGGTGCCAGTAGTTTTATTTGTAACGTTGTGTCGTCAATCGCCTTGAACGGCTCATTTTTGGTGACCCGCCCGTTGAATACCCAGGCGCCGGTTGAAGCAACTCTGGGATCGATCAGCCGGTTGAAGCTGTACACAACATCCGACGCCACCATTCTCCGGCCTTTCCCGTCAGCAAATTGTGTCGCATCGTGGAAATAAACATCGTTGCGCAGGTAAAAGGTATAGGTTAACCCATCAGGACTTACCTGCCAGCCTTTGGCTAAAGATGGTACGACATGTAGATTTTCATCAGCCTCTACAAGGGTATTGTAGACCATTCGCGTGGTCCACATCATGTATAAAGCCTTTGCAAACGCAGGATCAATGGACTCCAGCTGACCACTTGAATAATTGACATAGAAAATATTGTTTCTCGACTGGCGCTCGCTTTTACACCCTGCAACAAGCAGGAATGCAGGGAATAGCAAGGCTGTGATCCGTATTCGTATTTGTATTCCCGCTCTACCCATAATGCAATTTAACCGATAGCCTTTAATTTTGACCAAAACTGATTATGTCAACTAAGCTTTCGGTGAATATTAACAAGATCGCTACTTTACGCAATAGCCGGGGTGGGTCAAAGCCTGATGTTTTGAAGGCAGCGATCGACTGCCAGAAGTTTGGCGCAGATGGCATAACAGTTCATCCGCGGCCAGACGAAAGGCATATAAGGTATAGCGATGTACGCGAGATCAGCCCCTTTATTACTACCGAATTCAATATCGAGGGAAACCCTGTAGAGGATAAATTTGTATCACTGGTACTCGAGGTAAAACCCCACCAGGTAACGTTAGTGCCTGACTCGCCGGGTCAGTTGACCTCTAACCACGGCTGGGACACTGTAAAAGAAGCATCCTATCTCCGCAGCATAATTGAAGTTTTTAAGAAAGCGGGTATACGTGTATCGATCTTTGTGGATCCTGTCGAGGAAATGGTTGCCGCAGCTGCAGATACCGGCACCGAAAGGGTGGAGCTTTATACTGAAGATTATGCCAGGCATTTCCATTCCGACCGTAACAAGGCCATTACCGACTATGTTGCAGCAGCCAGGGTGGCGATCAATAAAGGTCTGGGCCTTAATGCAGGCCATGATCTAGACCTCGACAACCTAAGATTCTTTGCTACCAGCGTACCTCAACTTTGTGAAGTATCGATCGGCCACGCGCTGATAGCCGATGCCCTGTATTATGGCCTGGAAAATACCATTCAGCTCTACAAGCGCCAACTTAAACAAGAATAGTCTTTTACATTCATGTATCTAAAATAAATATGTGTGGCTTGTTAACATCCAATTAACATCGTAAACTTAGTTTCGCTAACTTTGCAATGCCACATTTATCTATGCTTAAAAGAGAGAGTAAGAACGTAATAAGCATGCGTAGATAATAATTTTAATAAAAAACACGTGTTGAAGATGACGAGGAGATTATACAGCCTACTGTATATATTGGGTATTTTTTTGTCTGGTAGTCTTGCCGCTCAGCCTGCGGCTAACTTTAGTGCAAACGTTACATCAGGATGTTCACCGATTGTAGTTCAGTTTACTGATCTAAGTACCGGCAATCCAACAAGCTGGAACTGGGACCTCGGCAACGGTACGACGGCTACAGTGCAAAATCCGTCGACCACTTATATCAATCCCGGCACGTACACAGTGAGCTTGACCGCTGCGAATGCGAGTGGGAGCAACAATAAAACCGTTGTCGGCTATATAACGGTGCAGCCGTCACCCATTGTTAATTTTTCGGCCGACTCTACATCCGCATGTGCGCCAAAAACGATCCAGTTCACCAATCTGAGCACTGCCGGAACCGGGGGATTGACAACATATTTCTGGGATTTTGGCGACGGAAACACTTCTACTGCCGTTAGCCCGTCGCATACTTATACAACACCGGCAAATTATTCAGTGACATTGCTGGTTACTAACAGCGCAGGTTGCGGTAAATCGTTAGCCAAGTCCAACTACATCCCGCTGTCTGCAGGGCCGAACGCTGATTTTACAGCTGCTGCAACTTCGGGTTGCGTTCCATTCAACGCGAGTTTTACAAACAACACTACCGGCGCTGTGTCGTATGCATGGGATTTTGGAGATGGGAATTCTTCGACGCAGACAAACCCAACCCATGTTTACACCACCACCGGAACGTATACCGTTCGTCTGATCGCTACAAACAGCGGCGGGTGTAAAGATACCATCACAAAATCGTCCTATATCAACACAGCTGCTATATCCGCACTCATGTCAGTAACTGATACTTTTGTGTGCGGAAACGCGGGTATCCAGTTTATCGATAACTCCGGCCTCACGGCACCTTTTACACGGCTTTGGCTTTTTGGCGACGGGAACAGTTCACCCAACCCGGCGCCAACATATGGGTATTCAGCCCCTGGTACTTACACAGCAAAGCTGGCGGTATCAAAAAACGGATGTTCCGACACGGCACAAAGAACAATTGTAGTAGCACCTAAACCCTCAAGTGCTTTCTCAAGCGGAAACAGCGTAGGTTGCAGCGTACCGTTTTCTGTACAATTCACAAATCTTTCTACCGGGGCCGGCAGTTATTTATGGTTGTTCGGCGATGGTACCACTTCAACACAAACCAGTCCGCAAAAAACATATACTTCGTTGGGGACCTATACGGTACGCCTCGTTAGCTATAACTCGTCCGGCTGTACGGATACTTTCACTATCGCAAACCATGTGTCGATACAACCCCTGAATTCAGCAAATTTCGCAGCGCCATCAGTAGTCCCCGAATTCTTTTGCGCACCTGCTACCGTTCAGCTAACTTCAGGTTATAGCCTTTATACAGTTACATCTTATACATGGAATTTTGGCGATGGTAGTAGCCCCTATAATTGTACAGCAGGCTCTTCCGGCTGCTCAAGTCCGAGCCATTTGTATTCTTCTCCGGGCACCTATACTATTTCCGTCACCTACCATACTTCAGGCGGTTGCAGCATAACGCGTCAGAAAACAATAACGATCGGCGCAAAACCAACCGCATCCTTTCCAACTACACCGGATACAGTTTGTCCTAACGGCGCTATAACCTTCGTAAATAACTCCTCGGGCGCAACATCTTACAGATGGTATTTTGGCGACACCGATACCAGCATACTTGCCAACCCAACTCATATATATCCTATCACGGGGCAATATACTGTAACGCTCGTAGCATTCAACGGTACTTGTAGTGACACGTTTGCGGTCAGCAACAGGGTGACCGTACAACCTGCTACAGCATCTTTTATCCCGTCGTTCAGTTGCTCCAACAGGTTGCAATTCACATTTACGAATTACTCCATTGGCGCAACCAGTTATTTGTGGAAGTTTGGCGATGGACAGACATCAACCCAGAACACCTCTGTGACGCATACCTATGCATCATACGGGAGTTACATTGCGAAATTGATCGTCTCTAATTCTCAAACCGGCTGTGTTGACTCTCACGCAGTTGCCATTCTTGCATACCCAATAAACGCGCAGTTCACTGCAAACGACACTACCATTTGCAAAGGAGAGGGAGTTCAATTTACCGCGCTGACCGACACCA
This sequence comes from uncultured Sphingobacteriales bacterium, assembly GCA_946887085.1. Next base: position 8,489 of record CAMPKG010000045.1, on the reverse strand, counting down.
ATCTTACTCACTACGCATGGTCGTACGGCAACGGGAACACAAGTGGAGGTTCGTCAAATATTGGCGCCAGCACTTATAACGTCCCCGGAAATTGGACCGTAAAGCTTGTAGTAACAGACCGCGACGGCTGTAAAGACAGCCTGATTAAACCAAACTACATTGATTTAAGAGGCCCTGTTGCAAACTTTACAGGCACTCCGCCTTCGGGCTGCAGCCCGCTGAATGTTACATTTACCGATCAATCGACAACTAACGGTGGCGCGATCACAAACAGGTTTTGGAAGTTTGGCGATGGCGGTACTTTAAGCACAGCAAATACCACAGCGGCACATTCTTATACCTCAGGAACCTATTCAGTTTTTCTGCGCGTTACCGATGTGAATGGCTGCAAGGATTCTATTACAAAAACTAATCACATTCAAACAAGCAAGCCAACGGCAGCGTTTGCAGTGAGCAAAACAACGGCCTGTGTCGGCGAGCCCATCACGTTCACAAACAATTCCGTTTCAAACAGCGGCTCGGCACTCTGGCATTTTGGTGACGGACAAACTTCAACCGTATCATCACCGACACACGCATACAGCAATGGTGGTGTCTATACTGTAAAACTTGTGATCACCGACAACGGCGGCTGCAAGGATTCATTGACGAAAACAACACACATCAATATTCAAGGTATAAATGTTAGTATGAGCGCCAGCGATACGTTTGAAACTTGTCCGCCGCTTACTGTAAACTTTTCGGCATCAGGCGCTCCCTCATACGCGTGGACATTTGGCAATGGTAGTCAATCGACGCTGACAAACCCTTCTACTATTTATACCTATCCTGGTGTTTATTCTGTAAAAGTAAAAGGGACAAATACTATAGGATGCAGTGACTCTGTGACAAAAAATATTACGGTGCTGGGGCCTACGGGTTCATTCTCTTATACGCCTTTGAACGGCTGCAAACCGCACAATGTGTCGTTCACGGCCACGGCCAATAGTACTACCTCATACATCTGGGACCTGAGTAATGGTGTGACGCAAAGCACAAATACACCATCCTTTAACTATACCTATACCACCGCTGGAAAGTTTGTCCCAAAACTCATTCTCAGCGATGGAGCATCGTGCCTGGTGCCCTTAACCGGGGCAGATACCATACGAGTTGATTCGCTTGCCGGCGATTTCAGCTTTTCGCCAACCAGTCTTTGCCAGGCCGGCACCGTTCAGTTTATGGATACCGTATTTTATTCCCTTTCGGGCAACGGTTCTTATAGCTGGACATTTGGCGATGGCGGTACCAGTACGGCACACAATCCCAGCCATTTCTACAACGCCCCAGGAACATACCAGGTGAAGCTGGTGATCGGCAATGGCGCGGGTTGCACCGACACAATTACAAAGACGGTAACGGTACATGCTCAGCCAACCGTAAGCGCCGGCAACGCTCAGGCGATCTGTCTCGGGCAAACTACCTCTGTACAACTGCAGGCAACAGGCGCCACATCCTACGTATGGTCGCCAGCTTCGGGACTTTCATGTACCACCTGCGCCAATCCTACTGCAAACCCAGGCGCAACCACTGTTTACACCGTGATTGGTACGGATGGTAATGGCTGTAAGGATACAAACATAGTGACGGTAAAGGTTAACCTGCCACCCACCATCAATACGGGGAATAATCCCGCTATTTGCCCTGGCGATACCACGCAACTGCAAGCGTCAGGCGCTGCTACTTATATATGGTCGCCCGCAACAGGGCTGATTTGCACAAATTGTGCGAACCCGAAGGCCAGCCCTATGACTACAACGACATATCTTGTTTCAGGTATTGACACAAACGGATGTACTGACACTGCTTTAGTTACAGTTACTGTGCACCCTGCCGCAAATGTAAGCGCTGCACCAAATCAGAGCATTTGTATCGGCGATTCCCTGCAATTGCACGCAACCGGTGCCGTATCATATTCATGGAGTCCTGCCACAGGCTTGTCCTGCACGACCTGTGCAAATCCCAAAGCAGGGCCATCGGTAACTACCACTTATGTGGTAACGGGCATTAACTCGCATGGATGCATTGATACGGGTAAGGTAACAGTCACCATAAATCCCCAACCAACAGTAAATGCGGGAAATAACCAGGGCATTTGCATTGGCGCATCGGCTCAGCTACAGGCGACGGGTGCCAGCACCTATGCATGGTCACCGGCAACAGGATTATCCTGCACCAATTGTGCAAATCCCGTTGCGACTCCAACGACCACAACGACATACACGGTTATTGGCACCAATGGCAACGGCTGTAAGGATACTGCCCAGGTAACTGTGACAGTAAATCCATTGCCCAATGTCGGCGCAGGCGCGAATCAAAGCATTTGCATCGGATCTTCTGTAACACTTACTGCTTCGGGAGCAGCCACTTATTCATGGTCTCCGGCAACTGGCCTCTCATGCACTACCTGCGCCAATCCCGTAGCAAATCCGGCAACGACTACTACCTATACCGTTACAGGAACCAGCACAAATGGCTGCGTAAATACAGCGCAGGTAACAATAACGGTGAAACCGCAACCTAACGTAGGTGCGGGAACTAATAAAACGATTTGCGCGGGAGGGGCTGTACAGTTGCAGGCAACGGGCGGCACCAATTATTCCTGGAGTCCTTCTTCAGGTTTGTCTTGCACCAGCTGCGCCAATCCTGTAGCAACTCCGGCAACGACTACTACCTATACCGTTATCGGCACTACCAACGGCTGCAGCGACACCGCGCAGGTTGCTGTTAATGTAAATCCATTGCCCAGTGTTAATGCGGGCAACGACCAGAGCATCTGTGCCGGCAGTACTGCACAACTACAGGCAACCGGTGCCACTTCTTATACATGGACGCCATCTGCGGGTCTCTCATGCACCAATTGTGCCAACCCCGTTGCAACAATTGGCACTACAACAAAATTCATTGTTACCGGTATGGATGGTAATGGTTGCAGCAACAAAGATTCGGTTATTGTAACAGTTAACGCAATACCAAATGTAACAGCCTCTTCAACAGACGACACTATATGCCAGGGAACCAGCACAACGATGACCGCTGCCGGTGCAACTAGCTACTCGTGGTCACCAGCCCTCAATCTTTCGTGTAATACCTGCGCTACAACAACAGCAACGCCCGGCAATACTGTGAAGTACATTGTAACAGGCATCACCAACGGTTGCAGCGACACCGCGCAGGTGTCCATAACTGTACTACCTCAACCTAATGTTGATGCTGGTAATGACCAGGCAGTTTGTGCCGGCAACAGTGTTTCGCTCCAGGCGACCGGCGGATCGACTTACACATGGAGCCCTGCAAACGGCCTTTCGTGTGTTACCTGTGCCGACCCTGCTGCTTCACCAACAGTTACGACAACTTACAGGGTGACCGGCGATGGCGCCAATGGCTGCACAGCAACCGATTCGGTAACGGTAACCATTCACCAGACGCCTGATGTAAATGCAGGAACCGATGTAAGCATTTGCCACGGATCATCAACTACACTTACCGCTACCGGAGCTTCGACATATACGTGGTCACCATCAGATGGATTATCCTGTACCAACTGTGCCAACACCGTTGCTGGTCCATCTGAAAACGCCAGCTATAAAGTAGTAGGTGTGGACATACATGGTTGTAGCGATTCCGATGGGGTAAATGTGACAGTAATCAAAAAGAACCCCGTTTCATCAAGCGATGATAAACACATATGTATTGGCCAATCGGTGGAATTGTCTGCCAGTGGCGGATCTTCCTATCAGTGGACACCCGCAACGGGTCTCAGCAACAGTTCAGTTGCTAATCCCCTCGCGTCACCAGGTAACACAACAACTTATACTTTGATCATTCGCCAGGGCGATTGTTTCTCAGATACCGCGAAAATCACCGTGAATGTACACGGTCTGCCGACTGTGGACGCCGGACCTGATCAAACATCCATTGCAGGTAACACCGTGCAGTTAAATGCCTTAGGTACCGGTATTAAATCTTACACATGGACGCCTGTTGAAAACCTAAGTTGCACAGATTGCGCTAATCCCGTAGCGACGATGATGAAAACGACAAAATTTATAGTGACCGTAGCGAATGAGTGGGGATGCACAGCTTCGGACGATGTGAACGTAACAGTGTCGTGCGACGCAAACCAACTGTTCATTGCTAATACCTTTACGCCAAACGGTGATGGTGTCAATGACAGATTCTACCCTCAGGGAAAGGGAATTTCTTCGGTTCAGAGATTCCGGGTATTTAACCGTTGGGGTGAGCTGATTTTCGACGCGGCAAATATTCCGTTGAATAATGCTGCTGCGGGGTGGGATGGCAAATTCAAAAACGAACCGTTAAAACCGGATGTATTTGTGTATATAGTAAATGCGGTTTGCGAATCCGGTGAACCAGTTGAAATAAAAGGAGACATTTCTCTTGTAAGATAATAATGTGATGAACGAACAAAAAAAGCGTATGAAAAGAATTTTATTGATTGCAAGCATGTTTGGAGCAATGGTGTCCGCAGGATCAGCATCTGCACAGGATATCCACTTCTCGCAGTTTTATGAGAATGCCATTCTCCGAAACCCCGCATTAACAGGCATTTTCAGCGGAGATTATAAAGCTGGCGTCAATTATCGTCAGCAGTGGAGCAATATCTCTGTGCCATTTACAACGGTTCTTGCTTCAGCAGAAAGCAGAATACTTATTAACCGGGGCGTGGGTGACTACCTGAGTTTCGGAGTAACTGCCACTTACGATAAAGCAGGCACTATCAATTTCAACAGCTTGCAGGTATACCCCGCTATCAACTACAACAAGGCCATTGAAGACAACCATAATACTTACCTCTCCGTAGGTTTTGCCGGCGGTTATATTCAGCGTTCTATAGACCTGAGTAAAGCAACATTTAGCACTCAGTATGTTGGCGGTTCTTATGATCCTGCCAATGCAACTATGGAGAACATTAACAATACGGTCATCCAGAACTATGATCTGTCGGCAGGCCTCAGCTACAATAGTTCGGCAGGTCCAAACAACCAGGTGACTTATTATATAGGCGCTGCAGGCTTCCACGTCACCAAACCAAAGCATGCTTTCAATGGGTCCGAAACGCTGATCAGGTTAAATACCAAGTATACGGCTAACGCAGGGTTCCGCTGGCATATTAATGAACAGTATGGTTTGACTGGCCATTTTAATTACCTGACCCAAAATCCCTATAAAGAAACGATGCTGGGTGCGATGGTTAGCTGGAAAAATATTCAACAGTACAATGCTGTGCCATTTACTTTATATGTGGGCACATTCGTCCGTTTCAAAGATGCCATCATTCCCACGGTTAAGATGGATTACAAGACTTATTCAGTTACTGTTTCTTATGATGTCAACACCTCGAAACTTCGCCCGGCAAGTGAAGGAATGGGCGGATTTGAAATATCGTTATTCACACGGGGAGTGTTTAATGCATCAGACGCCCCCGGTAGCCAGACACGCTGTCCACAGTTTGAGCAAATGCTGCCTTCGTCACTACAATATGATTAAGTTAACCGCAGTATGGGATAAGAATAACAAAGCCTGAACAATGTTCAGGCTTTTTGTTTATGATTTCGACTCGGGATATACAAACTTGAACCCGATTCCGTGAATGGTTTGCAATTCCACCCCAGGCTCTCCTTTCAGGTATTTGCGCACTTTTGTGATGAACACGTCCATGCTCCGGCCCAGGAAATAGTCTTCGCGACCCCACACATTCAATAGTATTTCGTCCCTTTTTAATACCCGGTTTGCATTAATGCAAAGATACCTGATAAGATCAGCTTCGCGTTGCGTGAGCTGATGCTCGGTGTTGCCACTATGTAACAGGAGATTTGTGTAGTCGAAATTCAAGTTGCCGATCTTGAATTCTTTTGGCGCACCATCATCCTTCTTCATTGTTCGCTTCAGGAAGACCTCCAGTCTCAACAACAGCTCCTGCATGTTGAACGGCTTGGTGATGTAATCATCCGCGCCACTTTTAAATCCCGCTATTTTATCGTCATCCATAGACTTCGAAGTGAGCAGGAGTATGGGAATTCTCTCGTTTTGTTTCCTGATGTCATTTGCCAGGGCCATACCGTCCTTCTTAGGAAGCACAACGTCTAACAGGCAAATATCAAAACTGCGTTTAGTAAACTGCTGCCACGCACTCTCACCATCAGGGCAATGTACTACCTCATAGCCGTTGTTCTGGAGGCTGTCCTTAATCACATAGCTTAACGTAGGATCATCTTCAACCAGTAGTATTCTTGCTTTTTGTGCGGCCATAACTCAGTCTTTTCTCAGCAATTATTACATAAAAGTAATATTATGCGTCAATATCAGGAATTCTTTGTTTCAGCAACGAGGCCCATTGCTGCAACTTTTTGCAATATATAAATAATAGATGCAACCTGCAAATGCTACCAGGTCAGGGTAATTTTATCCTTCCGGGATTGGCTGAAATGAAGGCGCCCCAGCTATTTTGCTTGGTGGCACGCCGCACTGTCTTGGCCGGTTCTTCGCCTCCGGGTTTCCTGCTTTGATAATGATGACAAAGCGCAACAGCTACGGCGTCTGTTGCGTCCATGAAGCGTACATCATCCTCAAATTTCAGAATATGATGCAGCATATGCCAAACCTGCTCTTTGGTGGCATTGCCCCGGCCGGTCACAGACTGTTTTACCTTGCGGGGAGCATATTCGGTAGCTTGCAAACCGTGCATCATGGCAGCAGCTATCGCTACCCCCTGCGCCCTGCCTAGCTTCAGCATGCTTTGCACGTTCTTGCCAAAAAAGGGTGCTTCAATGGCGACGGCCATCGGTTTGTGATGCTTTATCAAAGCTTCCATCTTTTTAAAGATAAGTTCCAGCCTTTCTGCATGGTCTTTATTCTTCGAAAGCTGTAACACGCCCATTTCCACTACTGAAACACTATTTTTGTCGATAGCAATGAGGCCATAGCCCATAACGAGCGTGCCTGGGTCAATACCTAATATGACGTTGGAAGTCTGCTGCAAAAGATGATCGATTGAACAAAACTAAGAAAATATGGCTCAACTATTTGCTTGGTGGCGTCATTTCAGCACTACTGCTCTGGGGTATCTATCTGCAGATACAAAAGCAGCTGGGAAAGATAGGTAGTGATGCTATTTGGAACACCGGGCCCGTTTACCTGCTCTGGTTTTGCATTTTGCTGATGCCTTTGAACATTGCGCTCGAAGGATTTAAATGGCGCCTGCTGGCTGGCTCTGCCCAGCAACTCGGTTATCGGAAAGCACTGGAAAGTGTGCTGGCCGGCATAGCGTTGTCGATAGTCACTCCTAACCGTATTGGCGAGTACCCGGGCCGCATCCTTTACTTAAAGAAGAAAAACACGTTCCGGCTTATCAGCGTGTCGATACTCGGCATTTTCGCACAAATGCTGGCGCTTTTCTTGTTTGGCTTTATCGGTTTGCTGTATTTTAACACGCATTTCCCAGGCACTTTGCAGATGGTGGTGCTGATCTTTTGCACTATCTCAACGGTGGCATTAGCCATTCTGTTTTGGAGCTTTGAACTCTGGATGCCGATCATTGAAAAGATCAAATGGCTGCGCCGTTTTAATATCTATGGCCAACTACTTAAAAGGTTCACAGGGAAAGAACAATTAACAATCCTTATGATATCGATGCTGCGCCTGAGCATTTATACGGCACAGTATTTGATTTTGCTCAGTTGGATGAACATTCAGCTACCATTACTCGAGGGGTTTTTTATGTCCGGGCTTTTCTTCTGGATCATAGCCGTTATTCCTTCAATAACCCTTGTAGAATTGGGCGAACGCGGACAAATAAGCATGTTCCTCTTTGGCCATTTTTCCGAAAATACCGTCGGGATACTGACTGCAACTGTGGGTGTATGGGCTATCAACCTCATCATCCCGGCGCTGATCGGTAGTCTTTTAACATTAAGAATGCGGATGATCCGTTGACATTTATTTAAAACTTCTTTTTTACAAAAATCCTGATATTTGTTCCTATGATGCGTATTGGAAAAATCGGCACCCTGTTGTTTACGTTCTTAGTATTGTATAGCAAGGCCTATTCGCAGTCAGACTTCTGCGGGATAAAAAATACCAGCTTCCAGGAGGGTGAAAAGCTCCATTTCAAAGTATTCTACAATATGGGCAGGTTGTGGGTTGGTGCCGGTCTTGCCAGTTTTCATACTACGTTAGAGAACTACAACAACAAGAAGGTGTATCACGTAATCGGTGATGGAAAAACTCTTAAATCTTATGAGTGGTTTTATAAAGTGCGCGACAGGTATGAAACATACATCGATGCTGAAACAATGCTGCCGGTAAAATTCATACGCAATGTTGACGAAGGTGGGTTTAAGATATATAACAATGTTACTTTTAATCAGAAAATAGGTCAGGCTATTTCTACCAATGGCGTTCATAAAGTGCCTAACTGTATACAGGAT
>CAMPKG010000044.1 GCA_946887085.1 uncultured Sphingobacteriales bacterium | reverse complement strand
GCTGTCATGCCTGCTTTGTCATAAATATCGAGCGATGCATTGTGCGCTACCATATTGAAGACAGGTGCATTACTCATTTGCCAGCTTCCGGCATTCTTCTGCGGAATAAACCCTTTCTTCATCAGGAACCTGTCCTTTTCATCATTGCCCCACCAGCCGCCGAGACGGAAAATGTCGGGGTTCGAAAAATGTTTTTCGTGCACGAACATGCCGCCCACGCCACCGGGCCCTGAGTTGAGGTATTTATAAGAGCACCAGCAGGCAAAGTCTGCATTCCAATCATGTAGTTTCAAAGGAATATTGCCTACAGCATGCGCAAGGTCGTAACCCGCGTAGGCGCCAACCTTGTGAGCGGCGGCTGATATTTTTTCAAGATCGAAGAACTGGCCAGTATAGTAATTAACGCCACCGAACATTACCAGTGCCAGGCTCTCACCCGCATCTTCAATCGCTTTGATGATGTCGTCTTCGTTTATCGTATACTCACCGTCGCGTGGAGTAATTTCTATTATGGCTTCAGCTGGATCGTAGCCGTACATACGCACTTGTGTTTCCACTGCATATTGATCGCTGGGGAAAGCGCCTGCTTCCATAATGATCTTGTATCGTCCGTTTGCCGGACGATAAAATGATATCATCAGCAGGTGCAGGTTTACGGTCAATGTATTGGTGGCTACAACTTCGTCTTTTGACGCGCCTACTATCTTTGCCAGCCTTTCAGAGAACAGGTGATGGTAAGAGAACCAGGGATTACGCGCACGGAAATGTCCCTCTACGCCAAACTTACCCCAGTCGTCGAGCTCCTGCTGCATCAGGTACGATACGCTCTTTGGCTGCAGCCCCAATGAGTTGCCGCAGAAATAATGTACGTCCTTTCCGTTGTGCTGCGGAAATAGGAACCGCTCGCGGAACGAATAAAGTATGTCAACCTGGTCCTGTTCTTTTGCGTAGTCAAGAGTTGCTTCGTAAGCAGCCATTATGTGATCCCCTGTTTGCCCGCAAAAATAGTCGGCTATTGTTAAAATTTAGCAAAAGCCTTCATAATCTTTAACATATGACACCGGTTGGCATGTTGTTTTATGCCGGTTGACAAACACAACGAACATGAAAAGGATCTTAGTTTTTACAGCTTTGGCACTAACGACCATTACGACTGTATTCGCTCAAAAGGCAAACACCGCGCTAGGCTTGCGGGCAACTCCCGATGGCGGTGGTTTTACCGGCAAGTTTTTCATCGACCCCAACCTGGCTATAGAAGCCCAGGTGAATGCAGGTGGTATCTTCGGCCTGGAGGGCGAAAGTTTTAACGTTGTAGGCCTTGCGGAGTATCATATTTCGCTTCCCGATCCGTCATGGCGCCTGTTCTTTGGTGGGGGTCTGCACTTCGGAGTGTGGGACCGCGGCCGTCGCTACAGTAACCGTGAAGGACGTTTTATAGATGGCAATGAAGGTATATTTGGAATAGATGGTATAGGTGGAGTTGAATATGTGTTTAAGAACATACCGCTTGGATTGAGTGCAGATTTCAAGCCGGCCATCAATTTCCTGAGCGATGTTGATTTCTTTCCTCACAATATGTTTGGCGTAGCAGGCCGCTTTTACCTGAACCGCTAGTTGGTACTCAACGAACTAACAGGCGCCGGCAATTGTCAGCGCCTGTTTTTATATGCTCATGAAACATTACTTTTGATGAAAACTTGCTAAACATGAAAAAAGGCTCACTCGTATTGATCGTATTGCTGGGTATACTGCTGATAGGCGGATGTATGACCTGCAACTTGCAGAAGACACTGGTGCAGACTGATGAGAATGTAAAATCTAAATGGGGTGAGGTGCAGAACCAATACCAGCGCCGTGCCGACCTGGTGCCCAACCTGGTAGCAACGGTAAAAGGTGCAGCAGCTCATGAGAATAAAACACTTACAGATGTGATCAATGCCCGTGCAAAAGCCACATCCATACAGGTGAATCCCGATAACCTGACGCCCGAAAAAATTCGCGAGTTCCAGAATGCACAGGGAGAATTGAGCGCCGCGCTGGGCAGGCTGATGGTTGTTTCGGAAGCCTACCCGCAATTGCAGGCCAACCAAAACTTCCTGGCCCTGCAGGACCAGCTTGAAGGAACGGAGAATCGTATAACCGTTGCCCGTAAGAACTTTAATGACGCAGTTCAGGAGTATAACACACGGGTGCGCACCTTCCCGAACAATATATTTGCAGGTATGCTGGGCTTTGAAAGGCGTGGTATGTTTGAAGCAGAAGCAGGCGCACAAAAGGCTCCGCAGGTTCAATTCTAAATTATTCGAATGAGATTTATCTGGAATAAAAAGCCACTGCTTGATCCTGCTGAACAGGAGAAAATAGTGGCTTGTATCCGCGAAGCTGAAAATAAAACGACAGGGGAGCTTAGGGTGTTTCTCGAGAGCCGCTGCAGCTATGTCGATGCCATGGACCGTGCCTGGGAGCTGTTCACCAAGCTGGGCATGTTCGAAACGGAAAGGCGTAATGCAGTGCTTGTGTACATGGCGCTTGATGATCACCAGTTTGCCATTGTGGGCGACGAGGAGATATATAAGCAGGCCGGTGGCCCCGTGTTCTGGGAGAATGCGGCAGCCGAGCTGAAGAATTACCTGAAAGAGGGTAAGATCGGCGAAGGCCTCTGCGTCTGCGTCAATCTATTGGGCAATGCATTGGCTCAGCATTTTCCTTATGATCCCAATGTGCTGCATAATGAGCTCCCCGACGAAATAGTATTTGGCAAATAACTTCAAATCATAAACTCCGGCCGTTGCGGTATTTAATTCTGATTTTTTCATTTTTCCTTTGTCTGCCGGTATTTGCGCAGAGCGATAAGGATTTTCCTGCTAAGCCAAATCCGCCGAGACTCGTCAATGACTTTGCGCCGATGATGGACGCCAGCCAGCAGGCGCAACTGGAACAAAAACTCCTGGATTACGAGCGCAATACGTCTACACAAATAACGGTAGTAACCATCAAAAACCTGGGTGGCTATGAAATAGCACAGTACGCGGTAGAACTGGGCAACCGGTGGGGAGTAGGGCATAAAGGCAAAGACAATGGTGTGCTCGTCCTTGCTTCAATGGACGACAGGAAAGTAAACATCTCAACCGGTTATGGCCTGGAGGGCGCGCTTACAGATGCGACCAGCGGACGCATCATCCGCAATGAGATAGTGCCCTCGTTCAAAAGCGGTAATTATTACGAAGGCTTCAACAAAGCAGCAGATGCTATTATAGCGGCAACCAAAGGCGAGTATACTGCCGATAAAAAAGATCAACGAGAGGAACGCAATCTCCCGATCGGTCGTATCGTTCTCATTATCATCATTATTCTCTTTGTACTCAGTCGCATGGGTGGCGGAGGTGGAGGCGGCTATATGAGCCGCAGGGGTTATCGTGGGTTTGGCGGCGGCTTTATGGGCGGCTTTTTAGGCGGTAGCCTTGGCAGCGGCGGTTTCGGTGGTGGAAGCTGGGGCGGCGGAAGCGGTGGTGGCTTCGGTGGTTTTGGCGGCGGCGGCTTCGGTGGCGGTGGTGCCAGTGGCAGCTGGTAACGGAAAAATGATATTACTGTAACAAATCGTTGGCAGTGGCGTAATAATTTTAGCCTCTTAACCGTTGAACTATTCTATGTAAAACATTTACGCTACCCCACGTGAAAAACCTTAGGGCCCTTTTTGTAATTATTCTTTCTGTTTGTTGTTTCCAGGCACAGGCACAGGCGCCTTTTTGGGTGAACCAGGCAGTGGGCCAGGGTGAGGGCGACGGACATGCATGTGCTGTAGCGCCTAATGGCAACATCTATCTTGCAGGCAGCTTCACGGGCACTGTCGATCTCGATCCTTCAACTAATACTTACAATGTCACCAGCAACGGCCAGCGCGATATTTTTCTTGCATGTTATAGTACCACAGGCACGTTTCAATGGGGTTTCAATATAGGCGGTGCGGAAAATGAGATAGTGGAAAATATCGCCGTTGACAATAATAACCGTGCGATCATAGTCGGCCAGTTTCGCGGACTTTATATCGACTTCAACCCCGGGAATGGTACAAAGCAGCTGAACGGAAAGGGTACCGATGGTTTTGTAGCCGTGTACAATGCAAACGGGTCATTTGCATGGGCAAATGCAATTGGCGGAAGTACGGACTTCGATGATGCCCAATCAACCACGGCCGATGCTTCAGGAAACGTCTATGTTGGCGGCAATTTTCACAACCAGATGGATATAGACCCGAATCCTTCTGTAAATACTTATCTTAATAGTACAACAGGCACTGCTTTTCTCATCAAATACACCGCCAGCGGTCAGCTTGGCTGGGGCATCAACTTTGGAGGCGGGGGAGGGCCCGGTGTAGACAATACCGTTTGGGGAATGAAGACCGATAATGCAGGTTCCCTGTATCTGACCGGTTGCTACCAGGGCACTAATGCAGATTTCGATCCGTCCGCTGGCACGGCCATACTTTCGGTTGCCGGTGCATACGATGGATATCTGGCGCGATATAACACCAGCGGCATTTTCCAATACGTGGTAGACATCAAAGGGGCGGGCATCGAACAGTCAATAGATATAGCCCTTGACGCGAATGATAATATCTACCTGACAGGTTATACTGAAAGTCCTGAAATTAAATTCAGCTCATCATCGCCTCCTATACAACGACCGGCAGGTAGCAATGAGGCAAACATATTCATCGCGAAATACAACAACAACGGCCAGCATCAATGGGGTGGGATAGCAGGAGGCAATGAAACTGATTTCGGATGGGGAGTTGTGGTGGCTAACAATAGTGTTTACTACACAGGCTATTTCCGCAATACTGCCGACTTTGATATTTCCGGTAACACGGCGAGCATGGGCAGCAAAGGGAAGAACGATATCTACCTGATGCGCTACGATCTGAATGGAAAATATATTTGCAGCTTTGCAGTTGGTGATACCGCCCATGATAATGCAAGAAAGATAGCAGCGGATGCGGTGGGAAATATTTACGTGTGCGGATACATCTCGCCTTCGAAAGTCGACTTCGATCCGAACTCTGGAGCGGTAAATATCGAGAACACAAAAGGTTCAGATATTTTCCTGGCGAAATATCATTGGCAGAACACACAACCACCCAATGGTTACCTGATCGGCGATACGGTTTGCGAAGGTGATGAAGCGTTTATGAGATTCGTTGCCACCGCCGGTAATGGTCCTTTTACTATTACAATAACTGACGGAACGAATATATATACCCGAACCGGGTTGGAGAGTGAAGAACTGTTTTCTGTAGCACAGAAGATCTCGAAAACGACGCAATATATACTTACGTCGATAAAAGATGCATCGCTTTGCGCCCCTTTGGGTAGTCCGGGCGCGGGGGCAAGTGTTGTCGTAAATCCGAAACCTGAGTCTGATGCCGGTGCTGATACGATGGTTTGTCCCGGCGCTGTGATACAGTTGCATGGCAGCGGTGCGGGAACCTATCGATGGTATCCGCCGGAGGGATTATCGGAGTTGACTATTGCAGACCCCATCGCTACTATTAATGCTTCTATCAAATACAATCTTGTCGTCACCAATCATTTCGGTTGCATTGACACCGATGACGTGCACGTGATGCTGGTGCCGGCCGATTTCAAAGTAAAAGAGCAAAACGATGTGTGCATCGGCGATACCATTCGCCTCCAGGCATCGGGAGGTAATACTTACAATTGGTCGCCGGCAGATTCGTTGTATCCGTTCGATAGTCCTGAACCTATCGTATGGCCGAAACAGGGCAGAAGCTATTTCGTGACGATAAAAGATACGATCTGCCATCGCTCTGCAACATTGGAAGCAAAAGTGTTTGTGCATCAATTACCGGATGTGCGTATCGATATTGCACGGGATGTTGATTGCGGTCTTCAATATGGAAAGTTGGGTGCAACAGGCGCAGCTAAGTATACATGGCTGCCGGTAGATGGGCTGGGCGATCCCAACGCACAGTTCACCTATGCACGCCCGGCTCAGAATACCGAGTATGTCGTTACCGGGGTCGACGAGTGGGGGTGTAAGAATACAGATACCGCGCTCATAAAAGTGTTTGAGGGCAATGGCCGCCTGTTCACGCCGAATGCATTTACACCGAACGGCGATGGCAAGAACGATTGCTTTAAAGTATTTATACCTGGTGATGTTTCCGGTTTCCAGCTCACTATCGTCAACCGCTGGGGACAGACGGTGTACCAGTCGAACACTTTCGACGGCTGCTGGAATGGCACCTATAACGGCCAGCTCGCAGACTTAGGCACCTACTTCTACCATTATAAAGCAGTTTCATCGGTTTGCGGTGAGCTGTTTGGCAAAGGTGATGTGCAATTGATCCGCTAGGTTTGTCATTTATCTTAATATGACTAATCTATAGAGGCTCTGTAACACAACATTTCTTATGTGAACTGCCTTTCCCTTTGCCTTTTTATTCCCTACCTTTGCACCACTTCAAATTTTACCGTAGATGTTGCGTGAGGCACCCATCAGAGCAAAATGGCATATGCTGCTCCTGTCGCGTTTCAGGGACTATGCCCAACTTCTGAAGCCCAACCTGAGTTTCATGGTTGTTTTTTCCAGTGTGGTTGGTTATTTGCTGGCGCCGGGTGTCCAGTTTGGCTGGACCGAGGTTATTCTTCTTTTCTTAGGTGGCATGCTGGTTACAGGCTCTGCCAATACCATCAACCAGATACTGGAGCGCAAAAGTGACGCGTTCATGAAACGCACCATGCTGCGTCCCATGCCCGACGGCCGTATGAGCGTCGGCGAAGCCTGGGCGGTAGCAACGGTTTCAGCAGCCATCGGCACTATTATCCTTAGTTATTACTTTAATCCGCTGGCGGGCTTACTCAGCTTTATTTCATTGTTGCTATACGCATTTGCCTATACACCGATGAAGAAGATACATCCTGTCGCTGTGTTGATAGGCGCTATTCCGGGCGCGCTGCCACCGCTTATCGGCTGGGTGGCTGCTACGGGTGAGCTTGGCATCGGTGGCTGGATACTATTTACGATACAATTTTTCTGGCAGTTCCCGCATTTCTGGGCTATCGCCTGGGTAGGGTATGATGACTATATAAAAGCCGGCATCCGTATGCTGCCTTCAGCTGCGGGTAAGACACGTTTCACCGGCCTGCAGTGCATGTTCTACAGCCTGGTGCTGATACCTATGGCTGTGATGCCGAGGGTAGTGGGTATGAGCGGCAATATAGGCATGTGGGTGACTATGGCCTGTGGCCTGTTCTACTTCGTAGCATCCATGGCGTTTTACATGAACAACGATCACAAATCGGCCAAAAGGGTAATGTTCTCATCGTTCATTTACCTGCCGGTAGTGCTGCTGGCTTTATTATTTGACAAGCTTTAATTCTTAATTGAGATATGGAAGGGACCGCAACTACAGTGCAGAGAAGAAAGATCCACCCACACAAATTCGCGCTCTGGATAGCGATAGCGAGCATCGTGATGATGTTTGCCGGACTTACCAGCGCTTACATAGTACGCCAGGCACAGGGCAACTGGAGAGACTACCCGCTGCCATCAATATTCTGGGTGTCCACGATCGCCATTTTAGTAAGCAGCTTAACCATGCACCTGGGCGTTCGCGCATTCAAGCAGCGCCGCATGCCTATGTTCCGTATGCTCGTAACGGCTACGCTGGTCCTGGGCATCTTGTTTGCCTTGTTTCAGTACATGGGCTTCAGCCAATTGTACGCGAATAACATCAGGGTAGACGGCAATCCCAGCGAGTCTTTCCTGTTCATCATTGCCGGGTTACATTTATTGCATATCGCGGGTGGCATAATTGCTTTATTAATTGTATTTTTCCGCGCCTTTAGAACAAGAGTGAAGATTTACAATGCAACAGGCCTGGAAATCATGGCGACATACTGGCATTTTGTTGATGTATTGTGGATTTATTTATTTGTGTTCTTTCTGGCAAATCAATAAAGTATTTTCGAAATTCGCACCCAAATTCACAGCAAAGTAACTTTAAACTAATTTATGGCACATTCAGCTACAGCAGCAGCGGATCAGAAGGCATGGGGTGGTGGACGCTCACCGTTTAACGTGAGCTACGGGAAGATGATGATGTGGTTTTTCCTGCTTTCGGATGCGTTCACATTCGGCGCATTCCTTATCTCCTATGGTACTACCCGCTTCTTCAGCGCGGTATGGCCCGACCCTAACCACGTATTCCACGCGTTCCCTTTCATGGGCCACGCAAACCTTCCATTGTTGTTTGTGAGCTTGATGACCTTTATCCTGATCATGTCTTCGGTAACAATGGTACTGGCGGTACACGCCGGTCACTATGGCGACCGCAGGGGTGTTATCAAATGGTTGCTCTGGACCATCATTGGTGGTATCGCATTTCTTAGCTGCCAGGCTTGGGAGTGGACACACTTAAACCATCTGAATGCATGGTGGGGCTCTTTCACTGATCCTGCTACACCACTTACAGAGATACACAAGTTCTTCAACATGAACGATGCCAAGGTGACTGCTGCTCTTCCCGATCATGGCATGCAGGCTACCCACGATTTTTATAACTACTTCTTTACCATCACCGGTTTCCACGGCGGCCACGTTGCCAGTGGTGTTGTCTTCCTCATCATAGTATTGATCAACACTATCAACGGTACTTACGAGCGTCGCGGCCATTACGAAATGGTTGAGAAGATCGGTCTTTACTGGCACTTTGTAGACCTGGTATGGGTATTCGTATTCACCTGCTTCTATCTGTTATAATCATCACAACCTAAACTAATCTTAGCATAATGTCACAGCATCATAATAGCGATAACATCCAGCACCTGTACGAAGGCGACCAGTCGAAGCTTTATTCAGGTATTATGCAGCATCATACCGATATCAACTCCCCCGACAGTAAGAAACAAGTGGGCCGTATCTGGAAAGTATTCTGGATACTGCTGGCGGTGACTATTGTTGAGGTATTACTTGGTATGTACTTCAGCTACAGCATTCCTAAAGGCATCATCAATACGATCTTCCTGGTACTTACCCTGTTCAAAGCCGGTTATATCGTGTCGGTATTCATGCACCTTGGCGATGAGATCAAGAGCTTTATGATAACAGTATTGATCCCATTGTCACTGTTCATCTGGTTCATTATCGCCTTCCTTGCCGACGGTGGTTTCTGGTTGCACATGAATACCTCGACGCCGGTGCGTTAATTGAAAGACTGAATGAGTAGAAAAACAATATCAGGCATATTATTGGCGATAGCGGTAGTGGTTTTGCTACCGCTATCTCTTTTTATACTGGCCAAGACTTTTAAAAAAGACAAGGTCAATCTGCCGGGTTATTATCTTCCCGAACGGGTGGAAAGCCGGGTAGAGGATGGACAAACCGTTTCCGACACTATCTATCACAAGGTAGCAGATGTTACGCTGACCAACCAGCTTGGCCAGCGCATTTCCCTGAACAAAGACCTGGCGGGTAAAGTAGTAGTGGTCAATTTCTTTTTCGCACGCTGCCCATCAGTTTGCCCTAAGCTCACAGCCAATATGGGGCTCTTGCAAAATGCTTTCCGGAAAGATTCGAAGATCAGGACCAAGATAGAGACCAATGTGCATCTCGTATCGATGACGGTAAACCCCGAACACGATTCGTTCCAGGTGCTACGTGCCTATGCCGACAAGTTCAACGCCGATCATGACCGCTGGTGGTTCCTTACCGGCGCAAAACAGGACATCTATAATTTCGCCCGTAACGAATTGCGTGTTTCGGTACAACCGGGCGATGGCGGTGCCGATGATTTCATCCATACCGAGAAACTGGTGCTGATAGATAAGGACAGGTATGTCAGGGGTTACTATAATGGCCTCGACAGTGCTGACCTGAAACGTTGTGCGGATGATGTAGTTTTGCTGACGCTCGAGAAGAAAAGAAAAAAGAAATAATCACATGCTTACCCCTGTACTAAAGAAGAACGATAAGACTGCCCGCCTGCTGATACTTACCGTTTCGTTCGTGATATTCGCTGCCATCGTGATCCTCTCGCGGGTGAAGCTGGAAGTGGACCTCGGATTTGATGTCCACATTTTCGCGCTTATCAATTCTATTATCAATTCCTTCGTATCTATCCTTTTGCTGGTAGGTTTTGTTGCAATCAAGAACAAACGTTATATACTGCACCGGAACGTGATGCTGGGAGCTATGGCGCTTTCTGTTCTATTCCTTGTATCTTATATAGCGCACCATTTGCTCGCTGGCGATACAAGGTTTGGCGGTGAGGGGGCTATTCGTTACATCTATTTCTTTATTCTTATAACGCATATTTTCCTTGCAGCCATCATTCTTCCCTTCATATTATTCACTGCCTACCGTTCGCTGACGGGGGAGTTTGAGAAACACAAAAAACTGGCCCGGTACACATGGCCTTTGTGGCTCTATGTGAGTGTAACGGGTGTGTTGGTATATATACTGATATCGCCCTACTATGCCTGAGAGTTTTGGCAGTAAGTGTTTAATCGCCTAATTTTATACTTATGAAAAGGCTGCTGATCGTGATGATGCTTTTGGTGACTGCCCCGGCGGTGTATGCGCAGGGCTGCTCGATGTGTACAAAGACCGCTGCAGGGCTTGACGATAAAAGTGCCCGCGGGCTGAACGGGGGTATCCTTTACCTGGCTGCTTTGCCGCTTGCGCTGATGGGGACTATCGGTTTTATCTGGTGGCGGAGCAACAAGAGTCAATAGTGCTACCGGCCTTTTTCAACTTTTCTAAACACCACAACTATATGAAAAAAGGCCTTCTTTTTGTTACTGCACTTGTTATTGCATCTGCAACGTTCATTTCCTGCAAAAGAAATGTGACCAAAGGCAAAGGTGAATCAGGTACCGAAACACGTACTGTAGGTTCATTCTCTACCATCCAAATTGAAGCGCCGATAAAAGCGGTTATCAAAGTTGACAGCGCAGCACAGCCATCCTTTGAGCTGAGCGGCTACAACAACCTTCTGAAACTGGTAAAGACAGAAGTAAGAGGAAATACCCTTCGTATTTATGTTGACGACCTGGTGCACATCGACTCAGACAGAGATGTGCTGGCAACTATTACAACCAATTCCCTCGCTAATCTTGAAATATCAGGAGCAGCTGAGGCTGAGATACAAGGCAACGTCACTGCACAGAATTTCGACCTTGAAGTATCCGGAGCCGGCGATGTGACCATTGATAACATTACCGCCAATACCTTCACAGCAAACATGTCGGGTGCCGGCGATCTTGATATCAAAGGCGGTTCAGTAACCAAAGCGGTATTTGATGTAACAGGCGCAGGCGAAGTAACCGCATTTCCTTTAGCGGCCAGGCAAGTGGTAGCCAACGTGACCGGGGCGGGTGACATAGAGGTCAACGCTTCGGAGAAACTGGATGCAGATATTGCCGGCGCAGGCTCTATCCGCTACAAAGGCCACCCGGCCATCACACAGAGCATAGCCGGCGCAGGCGAGATAGCTGAGGCTAACTAATTCATTTACAGTTTTTAGCAATATTAACGTTCTCCATGCGCGGGCTATGGGGAAAAATCAGTAAATTGAATAGGTTAAAATGACGAGTTATGCTCAGGATTTACTTCGTACGCTTGTTCCTTATTTTATTTTCTTTAACCGGTGTCAGCTATGCATCTTTTGGACAAAACGATCCCATAGAAGGATTTTGGTTCAACGAGGAACAGACAGCAAAAGTGCAGATTTTCAAAGCCCGCGACAACCAGTTCTACGGTAAAGTTGTGTGGTTGAAAAAGCCGACAGTTGACGGCAAACAGAAAGTGGATGCGCGCAACCCTGATCCCAACAAACGTAGTACCCCCATCATTGGCCTTACTATACTAAAGGGTTTTGAGAAAGATGGCTCTAATGAGTATGAGGACGGTACTATTTACGATCCTAAGAACGGCAAAACCTATTCCTGCAAGATGACGCTCAATGGTAAAAAACTGGACGTGCGCGGGTATGTGGGTGTCTCGATGATAGGCCGCACTACTACCTGGCACAAAGCCGATTAATGCCTAAGAAAAGCGCAGGGATCTTGCTATACAGGTTCATCAATGACGATCCGGAATTTTTGCTTGTACATCCCGGTGGGCCATTGCATGTTAAACGCGATGCCGGTGCATGGTCGATACCCAAAGGGGAATTTGATGAAAGCGAAGATCCGTTGACGGTAGCAAAACGGGAGTTTCACGAAGAGACGGGTCAGTTCGTTCCCGCTTTGGAGTTTCAGGAACTGACGCCTGTTAAGCAGAAAAGCGGCAAACTGGTATATGCATGGGCGGCAGAAGGAGACCTGGATATCACCGATATCATCAGCAATACGTTCAGACTCGAATGGCCACCACGTTCAGGCAAATGGATAGACGCGCCGGAAGTGGATAGGGCAGGGTGGTTCAGTTTTGACGTTGCGCTTGACAAAATAAATCCCGCACAAGCGGGGCTTGTACGGGAACTGTTACAAAAACTAACGACCTAGTTTCTTGGTGTGGCAAATTCCTGCGTCCAGTATCGGCCGCTTACGGCTACTCCCATTTTAGTAAAGGTGCCGTTCATGATGTTCTTGCAATGGCCTTCGCTGTTGAGCCAGCCTTGTATCACGGCTTCTTCCGTGGGATAACCAACCGCAACGTTCTCTCCATATGCACGCCACTGATAGCCGGCGGCTGTTATACGGTCGCCGGGGTCTGAGCCGCCCGCGCCGGTATGCGATAGTGTATTGTTCTGGTTCATCCAGTTGCTATGGCCTTGGGCTGCCGCCTCTAGCTGATCATCCCAACCCACCGGTGCAACAGGAGGATACCAGGTATTGCCGCAATTGCAACCCTGGCTGCGCGCGTTATTCACAAGCTGCAATAGTTTCTGCTCACTTACCGTTGATGGAGTAGAAGGGTTGTTTGGTGTAGAAGGAGTGGGGGTGAATATGCTATCGTCGTCCTTGGTACACGACGCAAATGTGATGGAGATAGCTATAATTACCGAAGTGATATACTGTGTCCATTTCTTTCCGTTCATAATTCCTGCTTTAAATGTTCAGCACGCGCAAAAAACAAATGCCCCAAAACAAGCACAATTGCAAACAAAATGATAAATCGGCCGGCGAATGCGACAAACGGTTATTCAACACGAGTTTGCGTATTAAATAGTGTTATGGTTTGTCTGGACTCTCTTCGATATGAGTGCCATCGACATTTGCCTGTAGCTTCTCCGCATGGTCCTTCTGTGCCTCGTCAAGGGAATGTGTAGAAAAGAGGTCATTTTCTTTCTGCGCCAGTGAAGATAGTTTTACATAATATTTTTTGATGGTCTCCAGTTCGTCTTCTGTAAAGTCCTCGCTATCAATAAGACGATTGCTTGCATTTTTGCTGGCGGCAATAAGCTCGTTCAATTTTAAATGCAGCGCCACAGTTTCTTTGTTTTGTGATTGCTGGATGATGAATACCATCAGGAAGGTGATGATGGTGGTCCCGGTGTTAATGACCAGCTGCCAGGTGTCCGAAAACCCGAATATCGGCCCTGTAACCGCCCAGGTGATGATCGCGGCCAAAGCAACAATAAAAGCAATAGGGCTGCCTGTGATTTTGGTAACACGGTTGGAGAACCGGTCAAACAAGTTATAAAGAGGGCCCCGCTTTTTGCTTGGCATATGCAGCATTTTCCAGGACAGGCTAAAAAACTATGCCTTTGAAAAATGCTGCATATCTATTTGCCGCTTTTATAGGTTTTTAAACACGTTTGAACTCTTCCAGTTCGCGCAGGTTACTGTTTATTTGCCTGATGCTGTCGAAATAAAACCTGCGATAGATAAAGAGCATTGTAGGTATGCCAAGCGCCAGCGCAGCACCAACGCGCCATGCATATGTTTCTATCTCATTAAAGATGTTGCGGTCGTATATCCAGTAGGTGACCACCGCCAGTATGGTGACGACAAGAAAAGGGGTCAGCAATAGCGAAACCAATCTTTCTTTCACAATGAAAAGCCTGAAGCGCTGCATCCTGTTTGTTGTTTCTGTTACGGGTTTGCCCAGGTCCGTGTTCGACAAAAAATTGATCTTGTACACGCTGGCAGTGAGGCTGAGGAGAATGCAAGCTAGAGCGAATACATAACATACAAGTAGTACGTCGGTGTTCATCCGTTCAGCCATCATGGCAAACAAGAGTATGAGAATACCACAGAGTGCGGCACCCACCAGCTCCATATTGCTCATCTTTTGCAACTCATTTTTTGATTTGTCTCTGAGCATATTGCTGATGATCTTTTCATTCAGCATGCGATTGTGGCTGAGCTGTTGCTCATGACGCTGCCACATATTTTTCATTTCATCCAGTTCCATAT
>CAMPKG010000043.1 GCA_946887085.1 uncultured Sphingobacteriales bacterium | reverse complement strand
TTTACGAACCGCACTCCTCTCCCCAGACCCCGCTCTCCTTTTCACAAACCCCGGTTTTTACTCAACAAAAACTAACAATTCAACCTGCCTCAAACCCGCTGCCGGTGGATGTTATGTCAAAAAATCTTCAGGCAAAACTGATAACCGGAAAGCAGTGGGAGCTGTACCGCAGCCTCTTCACCTCTTTTGATAAATTGCCCCCTGCCGTGCGGCGCCTTAAAGAAGAATGGTTCAAAGGATTGAACCGGCAGGGCCAGCAGGCGCATATCGATGCCTTACGTGCGCAGCAAAAACGCCGTGCCTGAGGGATGCCCCGTTGGCTGTTTTTTAATACTTTTACCCTATTAAACAATCAAGCTCATGGCTCATCAATTGCTCAAAGGAAAGAAAGGGATCATATTCGGGGCGCTCGACGAACGCTCTATAGCCTGGAAAACAGCGCTTCGCGTGGCAGAAGAAGGCGGCGAGATCATATTGTCTAACGCGCCGATAGCCCTGCGCATGGGTAAGATCAACGAACTGGCCAAAGCCTGCAACAATGCACCTGTAATAGGCGCAGACGCCACCTCTATGGCCGACCTCGAGAACCTGATGCAGAAAGCCATGGAGCATTTCGGCGGTAAATTTGATTTTATCCTGCACTCGATAGGTATGTCGCCCAACGTGCGCAAGGCCATCGCCTATACCGATACCAACTACGATAACTTCCTGAAGACACTGGATATATCTGCCCTCTCGCTGCACAAAGTGCTGCAGACGGCTATGAAGATGGATGTGCTCAACGACTGGTCGTCGGTAGTGGCGCTGACTTATATTGCAGCCCAGCGTACCTTCCCGGGTTACAACGATATGGCTGAGGCCAAGGCCCTGCTCGAAAGCATCGGTCGCAGCTTTGGTTACCACTACGGTTTTGCCCGCAAAGTGCGCGTGAACACCGTATCGCAGTCGCCAACCGTAACTACAGCAGGCTCGGGCGTATCGGGCTTCGATGTGTTTTACGAATATGCTGATAAGATGTCGCCGCTGGGCAATGCCCCGGCAGAGGATTGCGCGAATTTCTGCGTTACCCTCTTCAGCGATATGACGAAATATGTGACCATGCAGAACCTCTTCCACGATGGCGGTTTCTCCAATACCGGCGTCAGCCAGCCTATAGTAGAAAAGATGCAGGCAGTACTGGCTACATCAGAGGCCGCAGGCAGCTAAACGAGGATTTGGGATTTGCGATTGGGTCGGTAGCTATCAGGAATGAACCCCGCGAGTTTTGAATTTTGACTTTTGAATTTTGAATTTGAAACAGCAATATCATACACCTATGCCACGTTTAAAGCTTATGAGACTGAACCGGACACTGTTCGTATTGCTGTTTGCCCTATGCTGCAATACCCTCCACGCCCAGGTAACGGGCGGGCAGCATGCCATGGAGTTTTTACGTCTGCCCAATGCACCACGTATCTCTGCACTGGGCGGCATTGCTATCGCCAATCCCGATAAGGATGTTTCTTTCGCCCTGCAGAACCCGGCACTAATACGCCCTGCCATGCACACAGACCTCGGCCTGGCCCAGAATTTCTATTACTCGGGTATCAGCATCAGCAACCTGCAGTATGCACATCATGCACCCAATATCAAAACATCTTTCGCGCTGGGTGTGCAGTACCTCAACTATGGCAGCTTCCGGCAAACCGATATGCTGGGCAACCAGTACGGCACCTTCAAGGCCAATGATTTTGCGATAACGCTGGGCGCAGGCAGGCAGTACAACAAATACTGGCGTTATGGCGCTGCGCTGAAGTTTGCACATTCTTCTTTGTTCGATAAATCGGCATCTGCTATCCTCGCCGATGTTGGTGTGAACTACTATGACACTGCTACGCTTTGGGACATCGGTATCGTCGCAAAGAACTTGGGCTTTATGGCGAAGAAGTACAATCCGGACAATCCCGCAGAGCCCCTGCCCTTCGACCTGCAGATAGGTATCTCTAAACGCTTCAAGCATTTGCCCCTGCGTTTGATGACCAATATCCATCACCTCTACGAGTGGAACATCCGCTACGACAACCCCGCCGATGTACAGCAGAACACGCTCTTCGGCAACAGCGATAGCACGGCTACCACTAAAGAGAAAACCTATTTCGCAGATAAGCTGTTCCGCCATTTCAATTTCGGTGCGGAGATATCTATTGGCAAACGCATTACCGTAAGCGGCGGTTACAGCCACCTGCACCGCAGCGAGCTGGCGATAAAGGAGAAAACAGGCATGGCCGGCTTCTCCTTCGGCGTTGGTGTCGACCTGAATAAATTTCATATCCAGTATGCCCGCTCTTACTATCACATAGCAGGCGCATACAACGAGTTCGGCCTCAACATGACGTTGAACAAACTTTTTGGTGTCGGCAAATTCGGCAACAAGGTCAACTGGAGCCAGAGTTACCCGGATTGGGATTAATTGACTTCCCCCAAATCCCCGGCAGCTATAAAATAGTTGTCGGTCTGCTTAAAAGGCACTTGTTATGGGTTGAATTGATGCGGCTTGTTGTGGTGGCGTGGAAAGTTGAAGAGAATGGATGTAAGCACCGGGATAAAGAATACACCCATGCTGATGACCGAAGTAATGATATCGCCCCAGATCATCGGGTGCTCGCCCAGCGGCAAATGTTTTCCCTGCGATTCGAGGCAAGCTTGTGGCCCCTCCAGGAAATGAGAGAAAGCAGAGCAGGGATAGTAATGGGTGTACAGGGCCATAGTGAGCTTGGCACCCAGTATACCAATGACGAGGTAAGCGCAGGTATTGAGGAAAGGGTATTTCTCCATCAGCCTTACAAAGCCCTGCGCAACGAAGCGCATGGCCAGTATGCCGATGAACACCCCCACCCAGATGAGGATGATATTGCGGGTGTAGGCGTTAGCGGCGATAACATTGTCGATAGAGAAGGCGAGGTCCATGATCTCTACGAGGATGACGGTAGCCCAGAAATGCCCGAAGAGGCCAAGCGTTTTACGATAAAGCCAGGTGCCTTCTTTCTCCCTGAGTTCTTCCTCTACCGTTTGGTCGGCAGTGGGCTTTTTGGTGAACAGGAAATATTTCAGTGCAAGGCCCAGCAGGTAGATGCCGCCCACCGGCTTGAACCACCAGATCTTAATAAGCAGGGAGGCGAAGAGCAGGCAGATACCGCGGAACACATAGGCGCCGATGATACCGTAACGGAGGGCCTTGCGGCGCTGGTCTTTTGGCAGGTCGAGCACCATGGTGGCGAGTACCGCGGCGTTGTCCACGGAAAGCAGGCTCTCGATAAGTATCAGGTTGACGATGACCATCAGCGAGGGCACCGGGTTATCGATGATCTGCTGAAAAAGGACCTCAAGATTTTCCATGCCCGCCAAAGGTAAGGAAAGCGCGTTTTTATTTAGCGAGCTTGTAGTTCTTTGAAATATTGTCTTTTGTTATGATAAGCATGTAAATGCCGGAAGGTAGTTCCTTTGCAGGTACGCTCATGGGATCTGCATCGGCAACACCGCTCCAGAGCAAGCGGCCATCGACGGAAGTAAGACGTACGGTTGCACCCTTAGGCAGGCGCTTAATGTTCCATTGGCTATCGGCAGGGTTAGGGTAGATCTCTGATTCATCGGGCAAAGCGGCAGCGATATGCGCTGTAGCATCGCGGACGATCTGCCCTGTCTTATTCAGGACGTGATTATTGGGGTCTACCTCCAGGCCTGTCATGTCATTCGACCAAATGAACTGGTAGCCCTGCCATGGGTAGCGGTTGTCGACTTTCACGATGGTATCGCCTGACGCAGATTTGAGTTTGATCTCGATCGGCATCGCGAAGGAAGCAACCGATGTGGGTTTGGATGTGGTTTGGGTCATCACCACGTACACAGTACTACCTACCTGGTCCCATTTCACGGAATAGGTTGGGTAGCCCTCTTTGTATATCCACTGGTCAAAGAACGTGTCAAGGTCGATGCCGTAGGCTTGTTCGGTGATGGCTTGCAGGTCGGGAGTCTTTGCAAGGCCGTATTTATACTGTTGCTGATATTGTCTCAGCGCTTTGAAGTAAAGGCTGTCAACGGGGGCCATATATCGCAGCATGTGAGCCACCGAAGCACCCTTGCGATACGTGAGCCTGCTGTTGAATACGCGGCTGACGTTATTGGTGTCGTTTACATAGACGGAACCTCCGCTCGAACCTGCACCCGACATCACCTGGTTGAACACCCCGGTGCGGTAAGAGAGCAGTTCACCCGGCGTACGGAACTTTTCGATGAAGAGTTGCTCGCAGTAAGTGGCAAAGCCTTCGCTCAGCCAGATATCTGCCCAGCTGCCGTAGGTGACGTTGTCGCCCCACCATTGATGTCCCAGTTCGTGGGCGATAAGGGTGGTTGTTGCATATGCCAACGTCGTCATGGTTTGATGTTCCATTCCGCCGCCGAGGGGTTCGGCAATACAATGTCCATACTTTTCTTCGTGGAAAGGATACTTACCAAACAGCTTTGAGAAGTGGTCGACGATGATGCCTGTACTATCTAGCGCAGCCTTTCGTGCGGGCGTCATATAAGCCGCCGAGTCGTACACATAGTTCTGTATTAGCATAGAGTCGCCGCTTCCATCGGTATAGTGCATGTAGTATGAATAATCGCCGTACGGTGCAACGGCCACGGAGATGAGATAATAGTCGATGGGGTAACGGGTCTTCCACTCGTAGCGGGCTTTGTTGCCGGGCATGGGGGTAACTGCTGTGAGCAAACCGTTGCTGCCTGCTTTCAGCGTGTCATCAACCGTGACCCAAATATCTGCTGAGTCGATCTTATCGGTGATGACCTGCTTGGATGGCCACCAGTCTTCCGCAGTGTACATGTCGCTGAGCGTGTACATGATCTGCGTACCTGATGGCAGCGTGACGTGGTTAAGCCCATTGGTGAAGAAGCCGCTGCCATTAGGCGGTTGGCCATGATAGAACACCTGGGCTGTGAAGCTTGTATTTATTGGTAGTATGGCCGGCAGGTTAACTTTCCGTACCGAGCCGTTGGTTTGAATACTTGTTAACGGTATCAGCTGACCGTTCATTTTGAACGAATCGATAGTTATGACAGGGTCGAGCTCAAATGCATACACGTCAAAATTCGAGACGAGGATCGTAGCGGTGGTGCTTAGGTCTCCACTCACAGCGGTTGATGTATTAGTGAGGCTAATGTTGAACCGAACATGTTTGATGTCGTAATATCCTTCTTCAACAGCGGCCCATGTGGTTTTGGCCATCGCCTTCTTCCCTTTGGAAGCAGAACATAGATTGCCGTTGTGTGCAAATACAGTTACTGCACAACAGAGCAGGATGATTGAAAAGATGGCTTTCATTGCAGGAATCATATGGTATACAATATTAACCATAAAATTCATGCTATGAAAAAAGCCCCT
This sequence comes from uncultured Sphingobacteriales bacterium, assembly GCA_946887085.1. Next base: position 9,024 of record CAMPKG010000043.1, on the reverse strand, counting down.
GACGGGGCTTGATAAGTCTTTTAATCAGTATGGCGTCTATACAGCTACATCGTACTTCTCCACGAGCTGCCTGTGCTCCGAGCTTACTATCTGCAAGGCCATACTCCTGATAGAGGGGAACAGCATGTCGTAAACGCTTTTGCGGCTGTCGGGCACATCGGTTTCCTGCATGCCGAGGATGTATATAACTGATTCCGGTACTTCAAGTACTTCACATACTTTCTTAATAGTGCGCGTGCTTGGTCTTTTAATTCCATTCTCGATCTGTGAAAGCGATGTTTGCGAGATATTACACCTATCTGCCAGTTCATACTGTGTAATACCTAATTGTCTCCTAATAGACCTGATTGCAATGCCAATGTTCATAGTTTCTTTCTTTTAATGTTTGGTTTTCTTCGGGTAATCTTCCAGATCTGCATTAATAGACAAGGGAATAGTATAAACGGTTGGCTCAACCAGGGGCCTAAAAAGTTAAAAATGCTAAAGCAATGTCATAGTAAAATCATTGTAAAACCACGACAGGCTTTAATTTTGCTGCCATGCGCAAGAATTTCAGCAAAAGGATATCAGTGGATGGCAAAACATTGCTTGCGGTAATTATCCCGGAACACCGGAAAGACGGGATGTATGATGAAGTTAATGTGAAAGGTTATCCACGATTCTTTATGAGGTGGTCCACCAGCGACAGGTATGAGGTTGTACCCGGTGATTTTGCCGTACCATATGAGGTTGCGCTTGCGGTGAGTGATGCGATAGAAGAGCGCGCAAAATAAAACGCCCGCCTCATGAAAGGCGGACGTTTTGAATAATTCAAGTCGAACTAAGCCTCAGCTTCCATATAAGCCTCAACAGGCTCACAGGTACAGATCAAGTTGCGATCTCCGTACGTATTGTTTACACGTGCTATGCTTGGCCAGAATTTATTTGCCTTCACCCACTCAAGCGGGAAAGCAGCTTGTGATCGCGGATAGCTGTGATTCCACTCATCCGCAGTGATTTCGAACTGGGTATGAGGTGCATTTTTAAGAACGTTGTCCTTCTTATCAGCATTTCCTTCTTCGATGGCCCTGATCTCATCGCGGATGCTTAATAGCGCATCGCAGAAACGATCCAGCTCCGCTTTGTCTTCGCTTTCGGTAGGTTCTATCATGATAGTGCCCGGAACAGGGAAGCTCATAGTAGGAGCATGGAAGCCATAATCCATCAGGCGTTTTGCAACATCTTCTGCTTCTATTTCTGCGGTCTTTTTAAATGGACGCAGATCAACGATGAACTCGTGTGCACATGTGCCGCCGCTACCGGTGTAAAGAATATCAAAATCATTCTTCAGTCTTGCACGCATATAGTTTGCATTCAGGATCGCATTCTCTGTTGCATCGCGAACGCCATCAGGCCCCAACATCCGTATGTAAGCATACGATATCAGCAAGATACTCGCGGAACCATAAGGCGCTGCAGAAACTGCATTGCCTTGCTCACCGTTTGTTTCTGTAACATGTGAAGGGAGGAATGGCGCAAGATGTTTCTTCACGCAGATAGGCCCCATGCCCGGACCACCGCCACCGTGAGGGATTGCGAAAGTTTTGTGCAGGTTGAGGTGGCAAACATCGGCACCTATCAAACCGGGTGCTGTCAGCCCAACTTGTGCATTCATGTTGGCACCATCCATATATACCTGGCCACCCTGCAGGTGAACTATGTTAGTGATATCCTTGATCGTTTCTTCGTAGACGCCGTAAGTTGAGGGATAGGTGACCATGATCCCGGCAAGATTGGCGGCATGCTGCTCAGTCTTGATCTTCAGGTCAGCTACATCTATATATCCGTTTTCCAGCGCTTTTACTACAACTACTTTGTAACCGACCATCACAGCAGATGCGGGATTAGTGCCGTGAGCCGAGATCGGGATCAGCATCACATTACGGTGGCTTTCTCCGCGGCTTTCGTGGTAGTTACGGATAGCCAGCAAACCTGCGTATTCACCCTGCGCACCACTGTTAGGCTGCAGGCTACACGCATCGAAAGCAGTTATTTCGCAGAGGTACTGCGAGAGTTCTTTTACTATTTGCAAGTATCCACCCGCCTGGTCTTTAGGTACGAATGGATGCATTTTGCTCCAGTGCGCCCAACTCAACGGCATCATTTCACTTGCGGCATTGAGCTTCATAGTGCAAGAGCCCAGAGAAATCATGCTTGTGTTCAGACTGAGATCTTTATTCTCCAGCATTTTAATGTAACGCATCATTTGCGTTTCGCTGTGATGCGCATTGAAAACTTGCTGAACAAGGTATGGAGAGGTACGTGTCAACGACGTGCCAATATTGCTGAGTACTTTATCGTCGTTGATGCTTAATACTACGGGCTCATCTTTGCCTGAGAACACACTGACAATATCAGCAATATCAGAGATAGTTGTGGTCTCATCAAGAGAAATTCCAACCAATGTATTGTCTTCAAAATATCTGAAGTTGATCTGTGCAGCCTCAGCTCTCGTTTTCAATGCAACCGCATCTTTCACTTTTACAACCAGCGTATCGAAGAATGATGTAGAATGCAGTGAATAACCAAGCTCTACCAGCTTTTCAGAAAGTGTATGCGCCAATGCAGCTACGCGCTTGCCAATATTCTTCAGTCCATCGGGTCCGTGGAAAACGGCATACATTGCGGCCATATTCGCTAACAATGCCTGTGCAGTACAAATATTTGACGTAGCCTTTTCGCGTTTGATGTGCTGCTCACGTGTTTGCAATGCCATACGAAGTGCACGGTCGCCATTAGCATCTATACTGATACCGATGATACGGCCGGGTATGCCACGTTTGAAATCATCTTTAGTAGAAAAGAATGCCGCATGCGGACCGCCATAACCAAGGGGTACACCAAAACGCTGCGCAGAACCAAAGGCCACATCAGCGCCTAGCTCGCCCGGAGGCGTCAGCAAGGTCAGTGCCAGTAGGTCTGTACCCATAGCAACATATGCACCAACAGCATGTACTTTTTCAATAAAACTCCTGTAGTCTTCCACTGAACCTTTATCGTTCGGGTATTGCACAAGTGCCCCGAAATAACTCTCGTCAATTGCCGCGGTCCTGTAGTCGCCGTACACCACTTCGATATTGAGCGGTGTGGCGCGCGTAACTACTACATCTTTTGTTTGCGGAAACACATGCTCGTCCACGAAAAATTTTGGACGACTAAGATTTGAATAGTCTTTGTTCAGCTGTCCGAAGAACATAGCCATTGCTTCCGCCGCCGCTGTTGCTTCATCCAAAAGGGAAGCGTTGGCAATGGGCAGCCCTGTCAGGTCGCTCACCATTGTCTGGAAATTCAGCAGGCTTTCTAAACGCCCCTGCGAGATCTCCGCCTGGTATGGTGTGTATTGCGTATACCATCCCGGGTTTTCAAATACGTTACGGAGTATAACGCTGGGTGTGTGTGTATCGTAGTAACCCTGGCCTATGTAGGTGCGAAAAACTTTGTTTTTCAACGACATATCCTTTACCAGGCGCAGATAGTCTGCCTCGCTCAGGGCTTCAGGCAGGTTTAGCCTGTGGTTCATGCGAATAACCGAAGGAACTGTACGGCTCACCAATTCGTCCATACCTGACACGCCGATTGTTTCGAACATGTTGGCTTTTTGTTTTTCATTGGGCCCAATATGGCGACCAATGAATTCCTGACTCTGAAGGGAAAACAAATTCATATTAAATAAAAAGAAAAGCTATTGTTGTAAAAGAATAGGCAAAGTTAGCGGGATATAAGGGAATTGCAAAAGATGCGCCGCCGAACAGATCACATAAACAATTTTGATAATAAAGGCTTAACCACGGGCTATGCCTGGTTATTTGCCGGAGGAACATCCTGCGTGCGGTCGATGCCACCGATATTAAAAAGACGATAGGCCAGCTGAACGGCCACACCATCTGGTTTTTCATAGCTGATGGACTGTTTTTCGACAATGTAATTCCCGCTCTTATCCGTCACATAGAATTCGATCTTTTTTTTATTGCCTGCCCGGGAAAAAGTCAGGTGGACCTTTGGTGCAGATGAGGAATAGTTGAGTATCACGTCATTGCCACTGTCGTTTATCCAGCCTACGTTACAATCCTTCAGCCTGTCGATAACTACTTCATCTCTTGTACCAGCTACGGAAATATGCATATTGATCTTCAGACCGGTATTAGGTATCAGCTGAGGATAGGTTTGATAAAGTTTGCTCATGTATTCATTATAAGCCGACATATTATCCTGCTCAAGCGCGTTTTCAGCAAAGGCCTGGTAAAGACGTGCTACAAACAGCTTTTCATATTCCCGGTCGATATTCGGATCTCTTGCGATCTCGTTCAGCAATGCCTGGGCTTCTCTATGCTTGCCTTCCTGTATTTTTAGCTTTGCTACAAAGAGCTTGAAATATTTACGAACAAACCTGGTACTGAAATCCTTGATCAGGTACCATACCTCATCCCAACTTACGGTGCTTTCTGTAGAAAATAATTTGTAGATCACCCTGTCGCGCTCGGGGTTTTGAGCAAATTGGTTGATGATGAGAAACTGCTGCATGTATTTTTCACCTAACAGTTTTGCCATGCGTGCGATCACCTTAGGATTATACCACCAATCTTTATTTTCAAATTTTTGCCTGTTGAACGAGCTTTCTTTGTTCATCAGCTTTATCAGCTGTACGCTAAAATCGTAGTGTGCCTGGCTAAGCGTTGTGCCAATATGTACTTCCTTAAATTCCGCAGCCTTATTTACTGAGCTTTCAGATTCGCTGGTCAACCCATCGTAATATTTGCAGCGCGCCAAAGCGATATTGTACCATCCGAAACCCGGAGTAGATCCGTTTGCCCGGATCATGTCCTTCATCAATGCGGCACCAGCGTTGGGTTGGGCCTTGTAGATATCGATAATAGATGTGTAATATGCCCATTCTTTCAGCCGCTTGTCTCCCGCATCTTGTGCTACTGCCTGCTCATATTCACTTTCCGCTTCCCGGAAATCACCGCATATGGCGCGAAAAGTCGCGTAGTTGTTGTGCGGAAATATCGGCGAACTGCGCATCAGGTTGTAATACAACGCGGCCGAATCAACATTCAAAGCGTAACTGTACAAGATAGATTTATAATGGTATACAGCCAGTTTTTCCTGCTCTTCATAACCCGGCTGAAAGATATTTGTGTTCAGTCGCTTATTGATAGAAATGCGACGAAGGCTTGAATCGAGCAATTTGTTTGCATAGCGCTCGTTCTCGTCTATCGAGTTCTTGAGAAAACTGTATTTCGCGCCTGTGTAATACCTGTTCCGGTGAACTGTCCATGCGAGAAAATTATAGGCATCCAGGCTATAGTCACGCTGAAAATTCCATTTCAGCGTACGACGTAAAAGTGAAACCACTTTTTCCGCATCCTCCATGTTACTATAGCAGGTCATCAGGTAATACCCGATTGTCGTATATTCTATTTGGTAGGGATATACAGGGTAGTATACCATGAGGTTCGACGAGCGTGTTCCCAGTTCTTTCCTGTAGTCACGCTCCATTAACGACAACGCACGCTCCAAAGGCACAGCTGCATTCTTATATCCAAGGTAATCGGCAGCATGGTTGTACTTGTAAACGCCTTCATACATCCAGCCCACATAGTAAGTACTATCTATTCTTTTGAATTCCCGGGAACGAGGCAGGGCGTCCTCGCTGTTCATGTCCGTGCCCATGCGTTTCATGTCGATCTCGTAGCGTAATGATGCATTTCGCCGCGCCAATGATTGTGCATTAACTTCCAAACCTGCCATCAGGCAGGTCAGCAATATCATTGTATGATGCACACACCGGGAAAATCTCATGATCCACATATCTGATCAGCTAAGCATACAGCTTCAGCTTTGCCAGCCTGTCAACTTCTTTATTGATTATACTATCAAGCGCCTTCAGCCTTCCATCCTTGTTTCTATAGACCAGGCGATGGTCCAATATCCTTTTAGCAGTGTCTTTTACATCATCTTCTATCACAAAAGTGCGGCCTTTCACAAGCCCATAGGCGCGCAGACATTTGATGAAGGCAATGCCGCTTCGGGTAGATGCACCCAAGGCGATGTCCTGGTGCTCCCTGGTACCACGCACTATATTGCTCACAGAACGGATGATCTCATCATGAACAAAAACCTCCGAAGCCTGTTGTTGCAGGTTGAGGATATCATTCATACTCAGGTTTTGCTTCAGCTCTATGAGGTTCTGCGCAATGTCAAGATACTCACGATAGATATTCAATTCAACCTCTTCATTCACATAGCCAAAGATGATCTTCATATAGAAGCGGTCGAGCTGTGCGGCGGGCAAGGGATAAGTGCCCTCCATTTCTATCGGGTTCTGTGTGGCAATTGTAAAGAACATCTTCTCGAGCTTCAGCGTTGTATCGCCGACAGTTACCTGGTGCTCCGCCATTGCCTCCAGCAAGGCGCTTTGCACTTTTGGAGAGGCACGATTGATCTCGTCTGCCAGCAACACATTACAGAATAACGGACCTTTCTTGAAAATGAACTCCTTTGTACTGTCGTCAAAAATGTGCGTCCCGATAAGGTCCATCGGAAGCAGGTCTGGCGTAAACTGAATACGCTTGAAGACCACATGGTCGCCCGACAGCCCGCCGCTTATACACTGTGCCAACGTTCGGGCAAGCACAGTCTTACCGGTGCCGGGATTATCCTCGATAAGTATATGCCCCCCGGCAAGCAGGCAGGTGATCACTAATTCTATCTGCTGATGCTTACCGCGAATGACCGTTTCGATCTGGTTGACAAGACCGCGAATGGCATCCGTAGCGTCTGAAGTAAGTGGTTCGGAGACAGGTTCCATATATTCTTCAAAAATAGCTTACAATGTTACTGATTATCTGAACTGCGGGTTGGTAAAGATTTGTGAAACTATTTGCTTTCGAGCCGGATAACAGGCACTATCATTTCCTCAAGCGAAATTCCTCCATGCTGAAAGGTATTGCGGTAATAATTTACATAATAATTGTAATTATTAGGATAGCAAAGGAATACATCCTCCTTACCAAAAATATATGCTGAGCTGACATTGGGTCTTGGCAAACCAGCGACACGCGGGTCGCGGAAAGCGAGTACATCCTTTTCTTCATACTGGAGGTTGCGGCCATGCTTATAGCGAAGATTTGTTGTTGTTTGCCTGTCTCCTACGCATTTGCTTGGTGTCTTCACACGTACCGTTCCATGATCCGTTGTAATGATAACCTGTATATTCTTGTCAGCTATCTTACGTAAAGCGCGGTATAACGGAGAGTGTTCAAACCAGCTCACGCTTAGCGAACGGTAAGAAACCTCATCGCTGGCAAGCTCCTTCAGCACTTCCATTTCAGTACGTGCATGCGAAAGCATATCTACGAAATTGTATACAATAACAGTTAGATCGTTATTCAGAAAGTTATGGATATCGTCTTCCATATGCTTTCCGTTCTCGTTGTTCGTGATCTTGATATACTGTGTTTTCAAGTGATCAAGTTTCAGCTGCTTCAACTGATGACGCAGGAAGGTTTCCTCAAAAAGATTCTTACCACCTTCCTCATCATCATTCTTCCATTCATTCGGAAACTTAGCTTCGATCTCTATCGGTAGCATCCCGGCAAAAAGTGCGTTACGCGCATATTGTGTAGCAGTAGGCAGAATGCTGTAGAACATATCCTCTTCCAGCATACGGAAAGTATCGTTGACTATCGGTTGAAAGGCTTTCCACTGGTCATAACGCAGGTTGTCGATCACGACCAAAAATGTAGGCTTGCCTTGCTGAAGATGAGGGGCAACCTTTCTTTTGAACAATTCGTGAGACAATATCGGACTGTCGTTGCCCTTTATCCATTTTTCATAATTCTTCGATACGTATTTGAAGAACTCTGTATTCGCCTCTGATTTTTGTGATTGCAGCACCTCCATCATTTCCGAACTATCACTGCGTGCCATTTCAAGCTCCCAGTAAACCAATTTTTTATAGAGCTCTTTCCACTCTTCGTGATTCGGATTGGAGCTCAGTGCCATGAACAGGTTCCGGAAATCCTGTTGATAAGCCGTCGTTGTTTTTTCCGAAACAAGGCGGCGTGTATCCATGATCTTTTTCAGGGAAAGCAACACCTGGTTGGGATTAACCGGCTTGATCAGGTAGTCGGTTATCTGCCCGCCAATAGCTTCCTCCATAATGTTTTCCGCCTCGTTCTTGGTGACCATCACCACCGGAATATTCGGATCCCACTCTTTGATCTTCGCCAATGTTTCAATACCGGTAAGGCCGGGCATGCTCTCATCGAGCAGCACCACGTCTATTGTGTTCTTCTCCTTTAACAGTTCAAGGGCATCGTACCCGTTGGTCAGAGGTGTTACCTCGTAACCTTTATTTTTAAGAAATAATATCTGCGATTTCAGCGAATCTATTTCATCATCTACCCATAAAATCTCGCCTTGTGAAGTGTTCATATGTTTATCCTTTGCTTGTTAAGTTTACAATCTAATGCAATAAAATTAAGCTACTCTGCCCTTTCCACCTATTGTTTTAACCGAAGTTTTGCAAATAGCTCATTTGCAATAACGTTAATAAGCAAGTAGTATTGCAGTCAAATAGTTATACCATGGTAATGGATAAAGTCGTTGCGACAGTTCGCCCTGCTGCAAAAGAAGACTGCGCACGCATCATGGAGCTGGTGCATGAGCTCGCGGTGTTTGAAAAAGCACCGGAAATGGTAACAGTTGACCTGGAGCATTTTGAAGAAAGCGGTTTTGGACCTAATCCTGTATGGTGGGCATATGTTGCTGAAGTTAACGGTCTGATCGTGGGCTTTGCCTTATACTACATACGCTATTCCACCTGGCAAGGACAAAAGATGTACCTGGAAGATATATTAGTAACAGAAGAATGGCGGGGTAAAGGCATAGGCAGAATGCTTATGGAGCGTTTATTGCAAACTGCTGCAGAACGAAAATTAAAAGGTGTAAGCTGGAAGGTGCTCGACTGGAACACTCCGG
>CAMPKG010000042.1 GCA_946887085.1 uncultured Sphingobacteriales bacterium | reverse complement strand
TCAATAAATAGCACGAAAATTTTACCCGAAAACGACAACAATCGACAACTTAGTGAGCGGCAGCGAACGATCTCATGAGCATACAATTAAAATGATGATGCGATGCGAATAACTCACGGGCGGACGACAAACTGGAACACTTTTTATGACCTATAGCCAAAACCTCGATACATATGAGCGATCATCATTACGACTGGACGAAATTCGTTCTGAAGATAAATGTGAAAGCACCGGTTGACCGTGTTTATCATGCCTGGACCCGCGCTGACGAACTGGAAAAATGGTTCCTGCGCCGGGCCGCCTTCCGCAATCCTGATAAAAAGGACCTCTCCTACATTCAGCATTTCCACAAAGACGATACCTATGAATGGTGGTGGCATGGCCACGACGATAATGTGGTGGAAAAAGGCAAAATACTGGACGCCAATGGCACCGATAAGATACAGTTTTCCTTTGCAGGCGGCGCCCTGGTAACCGTGGATATAGGCACCATGATGGACGAGACCATCGTAATGCTGACACAGGAAAAGATACCGACAAATGAAAAGGGAAAGGTACAATATCACATGGGCTGCCTCGGCGGGTGGACCTTTTACCTGGCCAACCTGAAATCGTACCTTGAAGGCGGCGTTGACCTCAGGAATAAAAACCTGGCTTTAAACAACATGGTAAATTCATAGGAAGATGAAATTAAGAACAATCGCGCAGGCCGCTCTCATTATGAGCAGCCTGCTTTTTACTGATATAGCACTGGCGCAGGGATCGATGGAAGAAGAGATACTGGTGCTGGTGAATAAACACCGGAAAAAACAAGGCTTGCCCGCGATGGAAATGCACAGCGCCATCAGCAAAGAGGCCGAACAGCACAGCCGTAATATGGCCGTAGGCCATGTAGGCTTCGGCCATTCCGGCTTCGACGAAAGGCTGCGCAGGCTGATGAAGAAGATAGCAGGCTCCAATGCAGGCGCCGAGAATGTAGCCTACGGATCGCGCACTGCGGAGGAAGTAGTGAGGATGTGGCTGAACAGTCCCGGCCACCGCAAGAACATACAGGGCAACTACAACCTGACAGGTATTGGCGTGGTACGGGGCAAGGGCGAGATATTCTATACACAGATATTCATCAGAAAAAGGGAATAATTGACAACAAGCAGACAGGTATTATCTTTAGACAACAAAGCACACACAACCAATGGCAATACTTGCTAAACTAGGCAGATACCAAAGTACAGGACTATTACTTATGCGCGTGGGCATAGGCGCAATGATGATCATGCACGGATACCCCAAGCTCTTCGGCGGCCCGGAACGGTGGACAAAGCTCGGCGATAACATGAAGATGTTCGGCGTGAAGTTCTACCCTGAAATATGGGGATTTCTGGCCGCGGCCTCTGAAAGCATCGGCGGCCTGTTCCTGGTGCTGGGCTTTTTCTTTCGCCCAAGCTGCTTCCTGCTGATGTGTACGATGATAGTAGCGGCCACAAGGCATTTGTCGAAAGATCCGTTCATGGACGCCTCTCATGCCATAGAGCTCGGCTTTGTGTTCCTGGGCCTGTTCATACTTGGCCCCGGCAAATATTCGGTGGATAAAAGCTAGGCCCTGAAGGCGTAGCTGGGGAACTGTATGTTGCGGCTGATCTTGACACGCTTCCGGTCGTTATAAGAGCCATCACTCAGTATGGCGCTTTTGATACCGTCAATGATGTTATCAGCTATCAGGTTGCGTTTATCGCGGCTGGCAGTGCGCTTGCGGTTCACGAGGTATACATCGTCCTCGGAAAGGGTGTATATCACCGGAATGCTGGCGTACTTAATATTATCCAAAAGCTCATGGTAAACCTTAGTGCTATGCAAACCGGGATTATGAGGATTCACAAATACCACATCAGGCTTTATCTCAGGGATAGCTTCATCTATGTTTCGCTCATCGCATGTGTACACAAGAAAACCCCTGTCTTTCAGCATCTCGGCTTCGGCCCGGAGGTGCTTAGGCTCATCGCCTGTCATCAGTACTCGGATACGCATAAAATAAGTTTTTCGAGGTTTTCAATCTTGTTTATACAGCCTGTTTTCATCTATGGATAAGCGCTATACTCGATATCAACTCTTTCAGATCATGAACCACTGCCACATTAGAAACAAATTCCCTGCAATCATGAAATCCTATTATAGCTTTAGTGATCATCGTCTGGGTCAGTTCCCTTTCCATGTTGAAGAAGTACTTCATCATAAACAGCAAAAACGGTATCAAATAATTCGTAGTCATAACCAATCTTTTTAACTATCTCCTATTTTCAATTTTCATCTTCTGAACTATATAGTAAAACAACCGTGCCAGACTTGAATTCTTATAATAAGACTTGTAAAACAGCGCTAAACGCTGGGTATTTATCAGGCATATATCAGGGTTCAATCATCTTGAGAAACATAATGTAGCCGCCACTGCGAAATGTGGAATTTTATGAATGGTAAATACCGATATTTTGCCCCAAAACACTTAAATGAATTTTCAGGCATAACTTTAGGGCAAAATTGCACTGAAGGAATTGCTTCATTGAGCTATGGCATTTGATATATTTCTAACGTTATTCCTGGTATTTCTGAACGGTTTTTTTGTTGCAGCAGAATTTGCCATTGTTAAGGTTCGCTCCTCGCAGATAGAAGTAAAAGTTGATGTAAACAAAAGGCTGGCTAGCACTGCCCGGTCTATTGTCGCCAACCTGGATGCATATCTGGCAGCTACCCAGCTGGGTATTACCCTGGCAAGCCTGGGCCTGGGTTGGGTTGGTGAAGATGTAACCTCTGCCCTCATAATCCGCTTGTTCACCGCCATGAACCTGGACCTTACTCCTGAAATGGCTCATAAGCTGGCCTTACCTGTTGCTTTCGGTCTAATAACTGTCCTTCATATCACTTTTGGTGAACTTGCCCCAAAATCGATAGCAATACGGTATCCCACCAAGACCACGTTTGCTATTGCCTGGCCTCTAAGGGCCTTCTATTTCTTATTCAGGCCTTTTATATGGATGCTAAATGGTTTTGCCAACCTCATTCTGAAGATGTTCGGCATCCGCCCCCTGCATGGCAATGAGATACACAGCGAGGAGGAATTGAAGATGATCATTTCGGAAAGCCAGGAAGGAGGCGCTATTGAGCAAACTGAACGGGAACTTATCCAGAATGTATTTGATTTTGACGACCGCCGGGTATGGGATATCCAAACGCCGAGAAAGAATATTACCGGTATCGAGATCCGCACACCTCTGAAGGATGCAATTGACTTTGCCATTAAAGAGGGCTATTCGCGCTACCCGATTTACGACGGGACTATTGACGATATCAAAGGCCTCATCAACACCAAAGACCTGATGAAAACCATGGTATCGCCTAATCCACCGCCGGGTATTGCTACGCTTATTCGCAAGACGATCTTCGTGTCGGAGAACAAGAAGATCAAAGACCTGCTGAAAGAGATGCAAAGCAAACGCCTGCAGATGGCTGTTGTAACAAATGAAATAGGCGAAGTGGCGGGTATCGTGAGCATGGAAGACATCCTGGAAGAGCTCGTAGGAGAAATACAGGATGAGTACGATAACGAGAAACCTTATGTGCAAAAAACAGGTAAGAACACCTACCTCATCAGTGCGCACTACAAACTATCGGACATCAATAAATATCTTCCTTACCGTTTTGAAGAAGACAGGAACTACGAAACCCTGGCAGGTTATATATCCGAGCATCACGAAGGCGACCTTAAAGAAAGCGACAAGCTTGAGCTGAACGGCTACGAGGCTACCATAATAAAAATGTACAGGAATTCTGCTGAGCTTGTGGAGTTAAAAATTCCTGAAGATATCGTCGACGAAGATCTGTAATTACAAAATTTCGTAAATTAGTGTACTAAAATCTAAGGGCTATGTTTCTGCAAACAGAAAGAACGACGATACGCCCACTCGTACACTCCGATCTGGAGCAGCTTTCCGGGCTTTTCTCCAGCGCGGAAGCCATGCAATTCATACCACCTCATTTTGCGCCTGAAGACAACAGGCAAACTAAAGACCGGCTGGATGCCTATATCCGTCATCACGACCAACATGGCATCAGCTTCGGGCATGTATCAGACCATCATGGCAATTTCCTGGGCCGCGCGGGATTTTATTACTTATCAGACGTCGGGTTGTATGAAATAGGCTGCTCATTATTACCGGAATATTGGGGACAAGGTCTGGCAACGGAGATCGCTCACAGCCTGCTCGACTATGCCTTCGACGAGCTGAACCTCGATGTGGTATGCGCACGTACCATTATCGGTAACGAAGGGTCTGAAAATGTACTCGACAAAACCGGCTTCAACTTTCTGGGAGAAAGGATGTTTGAAATAAAAGGACAGCCCTTTATCTGGAACTATTATGAATGCTATAACGACGACAATCTTTCATTCGCAGATCAGCATTCGGATGCAGGCTATGTTGACGACTGGGACCTGTCGTACTAAACTTTAGTCTAACGCTATCTTAAATTATCCAGGCTACAGACGGCTATGGCATGGTATTGTACCTATATATGGTAAAATATCTTGACTATGAGCGTAAGGAATTTGATAGCAATAGTGCTAATGGCCCTGATGCCTCTTTTCACTTTAGCGCAAGGCAAAGGGAAAGGTCATGGCAAGGGCAACAAAGCCAAGTCTGCTAAAGTATATAAGCAGTCGAAAGGCGTAAAAGTAAATAAGGGCAACACGGTTAAAGTACGCAACCAGCGCGTAGACCAGTATTCAGGCTTCAAACCGAAAGGCGGGCCACCTCCATGGGCACCTGCACATGGCTACCGGGCCAAACAACATGTGTACTTCCCTGATTATCGCGTTTTTTACGATCCGTATCGTGGAGGATACTCGTACTGGAATAACAACACATGGTTGTTCAGCCCGACTATTCCTGGTTTCTTAGGTAGTGTAGACCTTGGAAGGGCTCGTATCCAACTGATAAGCGACTTACCTCTTACAACGCGCCCCGAGCTATACTACAATAGGTATTCCACAAGGTACCCGGCACGTTCGGTAAACATATCGGTACCGCTGCCGAGGTAATAAGTATCTACTCATTAGACATGGCCGCCGCTTTCATTGCGGCGGCTGTGCTTTTACCCATATAGGCGTTAATACGGTTCTCTATAAGGTAAATGAGCGGCGTCAGAACCAGCGCCATAAATGCCTTATAAGAGTAGTTCACGAGGCTTATCGCTAATACCCTCTGCCAGCTCCAATCCTTACCTATTTTGAAGGCGATGAACAGCACAATGAAGCTGTCAATGAACTGTGATACCAGCGTAGATCCTGTTGCGCGCAGCCATACCTTCCGTTCGCCGGTTACTTTCTTGATGCGGTGGAACACCCAAACGTCCAGCAGTTGGCTTACCAGGAAGGCGATTAGGCTGCCGGTAATGATCCACATACCCTGGCCAAATATTCCCGCGAATGCTGCCTGCATATCCGGTATACCATTAGCTGCCTGGCTGCCTATCCAGAACGACCGCTCTGCAGGTACTTCAATGGCCATATAGAACATGACGAAGGCATAGCTGATCAGTATAACTGCTATATACGATATCCGCCGCACTGCTTTGGGACCATAGTATTCGTTCACTATATCGGTCATCACGAACTCCAAGGGCCATAGAAGCACCCCTGCTGTCAACGTATAGGTCAATCCTTCCTCTCCCAGCAACGAGAACGGCACCGGGTCAAAACCCAGTAACAGCTCCAGCGAGAATAGCTTGCCACCAATGCACTCGGCTATCAGGGCATTGGCCACAAAGAACGCAGCCATGAAGATGAACAGCCGCGTAGGCTTATCATTGAGGATGTTGCGGATCATAAATGATAGTTGTGTGTGACGATGATATCGTAAAACTACTCATTCCGTATTTAAAACAAAGGCGCAGGTTAAACCCGCGCCTCTTAATATGTCCGACAACAAAAATTGTTGTTTATTGTTGCCTGTAGGGCTTGTATTTGTTGCTGCTAAAACGATAGTTGAAATTGATCAGCAGCGCTGGTGTCTGGTACACTTCACGTGACACGCGCTCAACACCCGCTCCTGAACCACTGTTCCAGATCGACTGGCTGATGCGTGCATCCAAACCAATAGCCGGTGAGAACTGGTAGCCTGCGCCAATCTGGTAGCCTACACCAAACCTGGATCTAAAGTCACTAGGTTTCAGAATAGCGCCGTTAGACGGTTTAGAATACGTAGACGAAATTTGGGTGTATTTTTCGGTCACCTCGTTAGGACTAAAGCCAAGATTATAAGCCATATTACCACCCACCAGCACGTTGAAACGCTGCACAGAATAACGCAACATTATCGGCAGCTCAAAAGTGCTTACAGATGGATAGGTGAAGTAATGCTTCATAGAATCAGAAACATATACTGTATTACCATTCTGGTCTTGCGACTGTGTGGGATTCGTTATATAATCGTTCCTGTTGCTTTCGCCCTGGCCTTTGAAGCGATGCATATATTTCAGCTCGCTCACGATAGCCCACTTGTCGTTCAGGCTAAGAGCGCCCGTAACACCCAACTGGAAGCCCGACATTGCATTCTTGCCACTCAGCGCTGTGTTCACACCCAGCAGCACACCAGGGTAGAACTTAACACCACCCAGCTGCATCTTCGTGTTTTTCACCATTTCTTCCAGGAAGTTGCTGGTAGTGTAATTGGTGTTTTTAGCACCTGTGCGGAAGTTGGATAAAGGCAACAGTTGCTCAGCCTCATTCGACGCCGTACCGTTAGCTTCGATGTTAGCCGAAGGCAATACTTCCACATTGTTCTTCGACCTGATCTCACCACCTTTCATTGCCAGTACAGGCTCTTCGTTGGTTCCCCACTCTACTTTACCCTGGTCGATAGTATCCTGCTTCCAGGTACCTGACTTGCGGTCGTAGGTCTCTTTGGTCTCGATCTTGTCGATCATTTGCTTGTTAGCCGTTTTATCGTTCTTAGCGATCTCAGCAGGTTTTGCAGGCTGAGCAGCTTTGTTACCGGCAGCATCATTGTTGCCGGAAGGTTTTTTAGGGGCTGAACCTTTGGAGGCGCCGGTATTTGCCGCGGTGTTGCCAGATGCAAAGTTGCGCTCAGGGGCACCGGGTTTAGCTGTCGCATTGTTTGCAGCAACGCTTGCAGCAGTATTGTTTATTTTATTGTTAATCAGTGAATTATCATCAATTTGTGATTTGCTTTGATTGTCGATTGTTCCTTTCTTAACGGAATTCACGAGACTGCCACGGTTGTCGATTGTTGTCGATTTTTGCTGATTTTTTTGCGTGTTCGCAGCCTTGGTATCGTTTGAGGCAACGGCATCGTTGTTACTATTGGTTACAGTTTTAGCAGGTTTTCCATCAACCGACGGCTTTTCTGCAGAATTGTTACTATTGGTTACAGTTTTCGATGATTTTGCAGTTACAGACGGTTTTTCGGTAGGATTGTTACTAATTGTTACATTTTTAGCCGTATTGGCGGTTGTGCCCCCGATTGTATTATTGCCGGTTGCGCCAATATTTGAAGTAGTTGTTTCCTTCGGCTCGTTCTCTGTCTTCCCGGTCAGGCCGGCGGAATTGTTCGCACCGGTATTTGCGGCCTCCGGGTTGTTATAGTTTACCGAAACGATATCTTTCGAGGGTTCGTTCCTGAAATTGGTGTACGCCTGGTAGCCACCAATAGTAGCCGAAGCAAGCAATACCAAACCTGCCGCATAGCCAAACATGCGGCGCCAGTTCGTGGCTGCACCCGGTGCCGTTACAGGCATCTCCTTGTCAAGCAGTTCCCTCATCTGCAGCCAGGATCCCGGACGTTCCTTCTCCTCAGCACCAGTCATCCGCTGCTTGAAAAGGTCATCTATGTTTATCATGTTTTTATCCATTGGGATAAAATTTTACTTATTAATGTGTAATTGCAGTTTCTCTATCTTATCCTTCAGCATCCTCCGCCCTTCGCTCAGATGCCATTTTGAAGTACCCTCGCTGATATTCAGCGCTTTGCCTATTTCTTTATGCGAGAGCCCTTCCATTACATACATGTTAAAGACCGCTTTGGTAGCATCCGGCAAGGAATGAACCAGTTGCAGCAGCTGGTTGTAATACAGCCTGTCTGCGTGGTCTTTGTGTATCAACTGATCTTTTTCCACCAGTACGATCTTTTCATTATAACGTACATTCTGCTTCACATAGTCTGAAACTGCGTGGAAAACTATCTTTCTCAACCAGCCTTCAAAAGAACCTGAAAAAGTATACTGTTCAATTTTCTGGAACGCCCTGAGGAAACCGTTATTCAGCACTTCCTCAGCCTGCTCCGTATGATCAATATACCTTCTCACAACGCCCATCATGCGCGCGTAGAACAAGTGGTACAGTTTCTCCTGGGCGCCCCGCTCGTTGCGGATACATCCCTGGATGAGCTCTTGTAACTCACTAGTCTGTCCTGGTACACTATATGCCAAAGCTACGGGCAAGTAACGGGCGTTTTAATCATCTCAACACATACATAGACTGGCCACAATGTGAATAAGTTGGGTAAAGCGCCGTTATATTTTAAGGATTAACAATCGTTTTTATAAGAACCCACTAAGATAGCCCAAAGCCGCCAAACCTCATAAACATAGGGGATTAAGAGATATTAAGTACTATGACAATTTTCTGAATTCGTTGCCTCATGCGGTGGGTCGCAGGTTTCCTGCTGCGTTGTTGTCTTTTGTTGTTGTTATCAGGAAGATTTTTCATGTTATCTATTGATTATTAATGATTTATAGTTTTTGAAGCTGGTAAAAAATACAAATGGCTGTTTGGCCCAAATTGTTACGTTTTGTTACAGTTATATCCGTCATTGCTAGCACCAATCTCGTCACTGCGAGGAACGAAGCAGTCTCGCTAGATACTGGGGAAATACGCGATGGCAACTCGCAAAATTTCGCGAGATCGCTTCGTTCCTCGCGATGAGGGGGTCGTGGTTCTCATGGTTAATATTTTACAATAACAAATATACGACAATTTAACGACAACACCAAAAAAGCTCCCCTCCTCTCGGAGGAGGGGGACAGACGAACGATTGCGAAGGCAAGCGGCGGCAGGAGTGGTATTACGCTGAGCCCATGTTCTACAGTAGCACCCCGTCCTTGCTGCGCTCGAACACCCTCCTCAATGAGGAGGGGAGCTCAAATCTGTGTGAGTATTAACCATCGTCATCTTAACTCCAATCACGCCGAGTCCCTATTCAGCAGACCCGGCTGGGACATGAAACCAGAAGGGGTTTTCAGGAGTATGCGCTCTGAGCTATTTTTTTTAAATTGAGGCTAATCGCTCTCGCATGAAACTTATCAGCATCCTTGTACTGGCCTGTATCGCGTTTCCTTTTAACCCTAACGCGCAGGTATTCTACCCGGTGAACCATCTTTCAGGCACTCAAACTGTTGGGGGCCAGAGTGTCACCGTTGTCCCAGTCAATTCTCCCCAGACAAACACCACTTGCTGGGGGGTATACTCAACAGGTGCCGTTGTCTACAGTGGCTATAAATTCATATTTTCAAAACCCGTGCACCATATCCAGGTACCCGTAGGTGCCATTCATCAGCATGATACTGTCATCTTTTTCGCCAATGGCAGCCACTATGTACTTACCAGCGGAAGTCTTTTTGCCGGAAGCTGCGGCATGGGCACCAATCCTCCCCCCATTATTACCGCGGCGGGCGACCTTAGCTGCCAGCCAAATGCCACATTTATCAGTACCTATGGTGCGGTAAATTTCCCTTTTTCGAGCCCGGTAGATTCCTTCAGGGTAATGGCTAAAGGTGTCACCTATGGCCTGCATTTCGCCGGCGATACTATGGTACACATCACCGAGCCTATGGTAGATACCCTGCTCTGCTCACTTGATAGCGTAAAGCTGGCTTATAACACAAATGGCAATTTTAAAACGGGCAATGTGTTCACAGCCCAGTTGTCCAATGCATCGGGCAGCTTTGCCAGCCCCGTAACCATAGGTACAAAAACCGCTACAAGCAATGATACCATCAGGTGCCAGGTACCCGTCAATACACCAACCGGCACAGGCTATAAAATAAGGATCATCGCCAGCAACCCAAAAGACACATCGGAGGTAACAGTAAAGAACATAGCCATAGGCAATGCCCCTGCGCCCAACCTGAATGCAGGCAGCAATGGCCCCGTTTGCAGCGGCAGTACGCTCAATCTTACTGCAAGCACAAGCGGCACGGCTACATACGTATGGAGTTGGGCGGGGCCTGTTAGCTTTAGTTCCTCTTCTCAAAACCCCTCTATAACCAATACGGCAACTAACCAATCGGGCAACTATATAGTGAGCGCCCGGCTACATGGCTGCCTTGCGAAAGACACCGTGGCCGTCACCATTAACCAGACACCTGCAGCCATCACCGCAGGCACCAACGCCCCCATCTGCGATGGGCAAACCCTTAACCTCACCAGCACCAATAGTACATCAGGCTCGTCATACAGCTGGGCTGGCCCCGGCAGCTATTCGGCCAATACGCAAAACCCCACTATCAGCGGCGCTTCGCTCTCGCACAGCGGCGACTATGTGGTTACAGCAACGCTAACCGGCTGCACAGCTAAAGACACAGTGACCATACTGGTGAAGTCTATGCCAGCTGTACCCGCAGCTACCAACAATGGACCGCTTTGCCATAACGCTACCCTGCTGCTTACTGCCAACAGCACCACCAGCGGCGTAAGTTATACCTGGGCAGGGCCTGCGTCTTTCAATTCCAACCAACAGAATCCGTCACTCACCAGTGTTACGGCGATCAACGGCGGCACCTATACGGTCACTGCCACACTCAACGGCTGTGTCTCTGCACCGGGGAGCACCAACTTCGTGGTGACACCCATACCAGCTACACCCACAGCCGGCAGCAATACACCGGTATGCGCCGGCGCTGCTATTAATCTAACGGCAAACAGCGCTACCAGCGGCGTCACTTACTCATGGACAGGACAAGGCGGCTTTTCATCTACCCAGCAAAACCCTGTTATTGATCCTGCTACGCCGGCACATGCAGGCAGCTACCATGTTACCGCTTTGCTAAATGGTTGTCCTTCGGCAACGGTGGGCAGCACGGTAGTAGCCATCAACAACGTTTCTTCCATAGGCGCTTACCCCAGCCCCAACGATACTATTTGCGAGAACAGCAAAAATGCAACATTAGTTGCCGTACCCAATAATGCGGGTGCTGCCCCGCAATACCAATGGTATAAGAACGGCAACATCATCAGCGGCGCAAACAGCCTCAGCTACCCTGCAACCGGCATTGCTGATGGCGACACCTTCCACTGCCGCATGATAGCCACGGGCATCTGCAGCAGCCCCCTCACTTTATTCAGCAATAAAATTGGCATGACGGTACTGCCCAACACAGGCGCACCAACCGTAAGCATCAGCGCAAGCCCCGGATTATTGTTAAGCCCATGGCAACTGGTGACCTTTACAGCCACCCCCGGCGGCAATGCCGGCCCTGAGCCTAAATACCAATGGAAACGCAACGGCCAGAATGTATCAGGAGCAACCAGCGATAAATGGAGTGCGAACAATCTTTCAGATAAAGACACTATCAGCTGCGTGATCACCAGCAGCGAATGGTGTGCGCTGCCGGCCAGCGTGGAGAGCAACAAGCTGGGTGTGAACATTAAGACGGGAGTAGATGATATAGATTCAAAAAGAGGCATCAGCCTTTATCCCAACCCTACCGCCGGTAAATTCGTTCTTACAACTAGCACGCCCGGAGAATTATCGCTGTACAATTTGGAAGGGCAACGGATCATCAGTTATTCTATCGAGAGGCAAGTGAGTTATCTTTCATTGCCCCCTTCAATAGCGCCCGGACTGTACATAGGCAGGTTCAATTCTTCTCCGGGAAATATACATACAATACGAATTAAATATCAGCCATAAAGGAAATGTAAAAACCGCCTTTACAAGATGGCTCACATTGGACGCAAGCCGATACGAGGGAATTTTTTAGACCTTCTTAACAGCTATTGGTAAGCTCTTTTGTAACTACCGTGATGGATCAAAATGCGAGACGATGAAAGCTCTACTGATAATGATAAGCGCGGCAATGGTATTTAGTTTTACTTCCTGCTCTTCAGCCAAGGAAGCGAGGGAAAAAGACAATGTGCCGACCTACTGGGATAAACGTGGACATGATGACTGGTACGATGGTGACTAAGTGAACCGGCCGCAAAAAGAACAGTCCCGTATGTACGGGACTGTTTCATTATAGTTCTATTTTAATTTTTATCGAAGCAGAGTTACGTTGCCTGTATAGTTCTCAGACACATCGTTCGTAAACGTTGCGCTGATCTGGTAAACATATACACCAAGCGGCTGTGGCTCTCCGTTGAACATACCATCCCAACCACGTCCATCTGTAGTGGTCGATTCAAACACTTTCTGTCCCCAGCGGTTATAGATGACCATTGCAAACCTCTTCACTCCGCTTGAAAGCAGTTGGCGGGGTAGGAAGTAGTCTGCAACACCATCGCCGTTTGGTGTAAAGCTGTTCGGGATATTTACATAGCAGTTTTTGAATACCGTAACGCTGTCTGTAGTCGCACAATCATCTACCTCAACCGTAACGGCATAAACACCGGGATGACGAACGAGTACGTTAGCGCCTGAATCCCTCTCAGGAGTGTTCCACCTGAATTTTGCCAGCGGGTTAGCCACGTTCACGAGGTCAAATAACATCAGCGGTGCGCCATTCGGGCATATCGATGTGTCTTCACCCAGTTCCACGCGAGGATAAGGATTCACCAGCATTTCGCGAGTAGTGAACGTATCAGGACACACGCGGTTAAAAGAAGTGAATTTCACTGTGTATTTACCGGGAAGATCGAAAGCATACATCGTCTCCTCCCTATCGGCATGCTGGTTACCATCGCCAAATTCCCATAGCGTTGATACATTACCAACGCGAGAGAAATCGCCTTTGAAATTGATCACATCACCTGCGCATATCACACTGTCCGAGACTGTATAGAAAATAGCACCGGTTGAGTCCACAAATATCAGCTGGGATGCCGAGTCCTTACAGCCGAGATAGTCAGTTACAGTAAGTGTGGCCCTGTAAACACCACTGTTCATGTAGGTGTATTGCTTACTATATTGCTGCGAAGTATCGCCGTTTTTGAAGTCCCACAGGTAAATATGTGTAGGACCAACTGCCGCTGAGGAATGGTTATTGAACGTTATTTCTGTCCGCTGACAGATAGTATCGTCAGACACGCTCATGCGCGCTTTGACAGGATGGTTAAATACAACACGCTGCGTGAGAGAATCATTACATGTACCATTGCCCACTACCAGCTTCACGTCTATCGTGTCAGGAATGGTATCGGTAAGCACATGTGGTTTGTAGATCGTTACAACAGGATTGCCCGTAACGTCAACAAGATTAACCGTTGTTTGATTATTTACAAATGGATTGAAATAAACATTGCTGATATTATTGCCGGTAGAAGTATTCTGTATGATCACTGTGTCGGTTTCGCAACCGTATTTCCAGGTAACGTTCATACCTGCGGTTACATCCGGCAGCATGGTTACCAGGAGTTGGGAGGTATCGGAAGTACAACCACCCGAAACGGCATATGCATAATAAATTCCTGCTTGCGAAGGCTGAATGGTAGGTACAGAAAGAATCTGGCTGTTTACGGGAGGCCAAATGCCTGGACCATACCAGTAATAGTCAACACCTGCCGCACCTGTAGAAACCTGATACAGCTCCAGATCCATATTCTTGCAGATCGGGTTGGCAGACCCTGGTTGAACGGTAATTGTCGGTGGCTGCGGAGTTGCTTTTGCATTTACCGTTACTAATGTAGTATCCTTAAAAGTACAGCTACCCCAGTTAACGGTAACGATATAATCGCCCCATTGGCTCACTAGTATATTAGGGCGAACAACCTGTGCACCGGTCCCTGTCCAGCCACCTGGCCCAGTCCAGTTGAACGTGGCGCCGGGGAAAGGAGTGGCATTCAGTATCAGATCCCTAAAGGGACAAGGATCATTGTTTGTGGCTGTCACCTTCATTGCGCAACTGTCATTGGCAAACTCCACCGAATACACTGTTCCGCTGGGGAACGGAGCGCTTGTATTCGCAGCCACTGTTACACTGTTCATCGGGTTTGGCGGCGTTTGCAGTATGATCTCAACGCCACCTGAAGGTGTACCTGTTGCCTGGGTTGAGGTTAATTGTCCATCACCAGTGATAATGCCGGAGGGAGTAGCGCCACAGCTACCTGTATAAGCCGAAACATCGGCCGGCTGCAGTGCATAAGGACTACCATTTATGGAGAACCTGATGGTATCATGAGAGTGAATGTTCACTACCCTTATACGCACGTGAGTGGCAGAGAAAGAATAGGTCCTGCCATCCCCGGTTTGGTTGTTACCTAAAAGATAGGGGCCTACGCCGCAGGAAGGTGCAGTCATGGTTGCCCCGCCAAATGGGGTTACCGTCACGTTCTGGCCGTTAATCACTTGTACACCGGAACTGTGTGTTATGGGATAATAGGTTGGAGCTTGCG
>CAMPKG010000041.1 GCA_946887085.1 uncultured Sphingobacteriales bacterium | reverse complement strand
AGGCCAGGCGATTGTTCATAGATACTAATGCTGCGGGAGAAAAGCGAACCTATCTCGACTACAATAAAATTAAGAAGCTGGGAATTTATGAGAATAGATGGACCATTTTCGGCAAAGCGACAATTGAAGAAGATGACGAAACAGAATGGAAAAATCTTTCTGTATCGTCGTTCATAAACAGATACAATAGTGATGAACCGGGATACTCTGCATCGGACATCAAAGAACCTAATCCCGATTACAAATAATGGAAGGAAAAGTAGTGCTCATCAACTTTCCGCAAGATAAATCCGGCAAATTAAGACCGGCGCTTGTTCTAAAGGCTTTTCCCAAATACGGTGATTTGCTGGTTTGCGGAATTACTTCCAAAATAGTCCAAGCAATCCCCGATTTTGACATCTTTTTAGACGAACAGCATCCCGACTTTGTTTCTTCAGGTTTGAAACATCCCGGCGTCTGCCGTTTAAATATGCTAACAATGGTTCCGGCTGAAATAATTGTAGGATCGATAGGTCAGGTAAGCGCCGACACTCACCAATTGTTGCTGAACAGATTGGCTAACTTTCTAACAAAGTAATTCCATCACACCTCCTCCACCACCATACCCCTGCTGATATGAAACTCTTTAAACGCATCGCGGTCGATGCCGGCTTTTTTGAGGGTCATTTCTATGATGTGCACGTCGAGCTCGCGGGAGGAAAAATTCAGTGTAAGATGGATGGTGTTCTTCTGCCAGTCGGCGGGCGTCATGCTGCCCGGGTTTTCTACCATGAACAAAGAGGCGACAGTCTGGTACTCGTCGCTGGTATCGTTGAGCAGTATGGAGCCGAGGTAGCGGTCATCGCACCTGAAATTATAACGGCGGACATTGGCAGGAGTTTCCATAAACCGGAGTTTAGTTCAGCATTAAGTTAGCAATAATATCCCGGACTATGCAAGATGACAATCCGGAAATGACAATTCTTTATCGTACCTTATCAGTCCAAACCTACGATTTATGAGAAACCTGAGGCTCGCAATCCTGCTCGGTGTAATGGCAACCGCCGGCGATATCAACGCACAAACCGAAGCAACTTTCTATACCAGCAAAGGCAATTTTACTGTTGCACTGACAGATTCGCTGACGCCACGCACCGTAGACAGCTTTATAGCGCGGGTAACTGATAAGTTCTATGATGGACTGAAATGGCACAGGGTGTGGGACGGTTTTATGATACAGGGCGGAGACCCGCTGGGGACCGGTTATGGCGGCCCCGGCTATAGTTTTCCTGACGAGTTTCACCCGACACTGAAAAATGTGCCGAAGGCGCTGGCCATGGCCAATTCCGGACCGAATACCAATGGCAGCCAGTTCTTCATCAACCTCGTAAATAATACACACCTCAATAACAAACACACAGTCTTCGGCGTGGTGACTAGCGACGCAGGATTCTCCGTAGTACAGGATATTGCTAAGGTTCCGGTTGATTCAGCCACTAAAAAACCGCTCACGGATATTTTTATGGACAGCATCCGCATTACCAAATTCGCTGCTAGTGTGCCGGAGGCATCTAAAGAAAATGGCACCAAAATTGCACCTAACCCAAACAACGGGCGTTTTACTGTCGATCTGCCTGCGAATACGGATACCAAAATAGAAGTAGTGAATTTGAACGGACAGGTGATCTATCGCAAAACAGCAAAAGGCAGCCTGAAAGTAGACCTCGGCACTCGCTCAGCAGCAGGTATGTACATCATCCGCCTGACCAATGAGTATGGCAGCTTTGAAAGCAAACTGCTGGTGCAATAGCAAAAGGTTTTTTTATTAACTAAACTACATACCCCTATGAAAAATCTCCTGTCTATCGGGCTGGCATTGCTTTCGCTGGCCGCAACCGCACAAACAAAAAACAACAGGCTCGGCGTTGCAGCCGGCGGAGGACAACAGTTCTACAAAGGTGACCTGGGCAATGGATTAAAAGGCGAAAAGGATGGCACCCGCCGTGGTACATTTATTTTCCAGGCATCCTATTATGTCAACCCATCGTTCGATGCCGGCTTATTTGGAGCTGTCGGCGACCTCGGCTACTGCCAATACGATGAAGTGTCCCAAACACCGGTTGATGAATCACAACAATGCCCCGGCTGCGGCGAACGTGTTGGCCTTGGCAACCTGAGTTGCCGCATTGCTGCAGGCGGTGCGTTTGTAAAATATAAATTCAACAACGGCTACCTACTGAAGGAAAACAGCATGCTACAGCCGTATATACTTGCCGGTGGTGCACTTAACCACGCGATGGACAGGATGAAGATGAACTGCGTGGCCCCCGGCAATTATTTTACATTGAACGGAGGAGCCGGTGTGCGGTATTATGTTACCAAACGCATACATCTCAATTATCAGCTGGCTGCGGGCTATTTTACCAACGATGGTATCGACTTCATGTCGCATGGAAGCAACGATATGTATATACAGAACACGCTACTATTGGGCATCGATCTGCTATGAACAACAAGACCAAAGGAAAGCCGGGACGATCGTCCCGGCTTTCCTGTTTTCTATCGGCTGCTCTTCATAGCCTTTACCACCTGCAGGCTCTTGTCTTTCGAGAACTTCTTATACTCCGGTGATTCGCAGGCGTAGATGGCTATCTTGCCTTCTTCATTGCTGTGTACCCCCCAGCCATAGCGCTTGGTAAGGGGCGATGCACGGAAACAAGCTTGTCCTTTAGAAAAGAATTGCTCACGTTCCGCTTTGGCATCGGCTTTCTTTATACAGTTCTTATCGGCATACACCTGGAAAAATACATCGTCGGATGTGTACTTGTACGGGTTCTCATACACCATATCGAACTGGATATTGGCCGCAGTCTTCTTATCTTCCCTTACAGGCGGCATTTCACCGGTTGTTGCTTTGCAGTCTTCGGCTATTTCTATGAATGCGTTGTAATAATTGGTAGTATGTGTTTTCATTATTTTGGTCTTATACAAGGTCAACACTATACAGTTGCACCTCTTCCCCATTCTCCTTAATACCAGTAAGTACGGATTTAAAAACTGTATACGACTTGAAATGCCGCTGCAGCGTTTTCGCCTGCTGCTCCAGCTGTATATCTGCAACCAGTTCCAGCCTGTCTTCTTCTTCCAGCGTTTGCAGGTGGGCTGCCAGTTCGGTGTCTGCTTCTATTTTTTTGTTCACTTCGTCAATTACCTGCTGCATGAACGGTGTAGCATCACCCAGGCCAAAATCAAACAGCATCTCCATCAGCGTGTCTTCGTCGCTGAACTTCTGGTTTTTGATAAACATGCCGCAAAGGTAAATCAGCCTATGGTAATGCCGTTAGCTTTCACCGATTTTGACAAGTCCCAGTTACCCCCTGTCATCTGCTTTTTGAAGCAATCGGTGCGGTAGATGGTGTTGTTCAATATCTTATTCGGGTGCGTGCGCAGCCATTCGTGCCGGGTGTCTACATACTGCTTTATCCAGGTCTTTTCATCGCCCCCTCTTACCGGCGGCGCTGCGGGAAAACGTTTACGCAGAAAATCGGGCACGCTGCCTGAGTGTATATGGCTGTCGTAGATGACCAGCAGGCTCAACGGCAGCTTAAAGCCCATGGTATTGAACCAGCCAACTGCCGGCAGGTAATAATAAGAGTCGAACAGGTTATCCTGCGCCGCGCGCATTACCGGATCGGTCTTGCCTGCCTCTACCAGCAGCTTGCAGAAATTAGCATCCGTGCTCAAACTGGGTTTCTTGCCTATCTTATTGGCATAAGGCTTCAGTTGTGCGGCGAACTTGCCATTCTGCGCTATATATGCGGCTACCAGATGCTTGAGGTTGCCAAACTCAGTGGTTTGTGAACGGCCATAAGTGATCTGCGTGATGTAAGCGCCGGTTCCGGGATCCTTGTAGTCGCGGTACTTAACAAGGCCGCCATAGTCGCCATCGGCGCGGCCGGTTTCAAATGCGTTGATGGTGCGCTCTATCTTCTCCTTAATAGCAGGTGTGATCATGTTGTAGTGATTTTGTGATGAAGTTTAGTGTTCTGAACATCAAATTACAACATTTGAAAATAATAGCTGATAATTAATATCGAATTAATTTGCATATCTCAAAATCATGTATTATATTTATTGTCCCAGCAAACTTTTAAGGAGCAGACACGAAGACCGGGAAAGGAAACTGTTGCAAGGATTTGTTTGAATCAACCTCGATCAGAACAATTCATTTATAAACAATAAAACTGTTTTCTATGAACAACCCGGTGAGCATCCTGCGCGAAGAGCACGAACTCCTTTTCAACGCTATCGAAAAAGCCAGGCAGGTACAGAACATACAGGACAATGATGTGTATCACACCATGATGCATGATATCATCCTGTTCTTCCGCAACTTCAACGAGCTCTGCCATTTCCCCAAGGAGGATAAAATACTATTCCCCCGACTGGAAGGACGCACACAAAAGATAACTGCCGGCTTCGTCAATGATATGTACAACAGCCACGAAGACCTGGAGCAGTTCATATCTGAGATAGTGGATGCGCATGTGCTGTACGATTACCGTACCGTTCGTCTTGCTATGGATAAGTACATAATCGAGCTTGCCGACCAACTGGAAACAGAGGAACGGGAGATACTGGCTATTGCAGACGCATTGCTGAGCAATGAAGAATCGCAGGAGATAATGACGGAGTTTGTGCGGCACGATGCAAGGCACGGCGTTATCGCATCGATAAAAAGCAGCTACAATAAGATCAACGTAGCTTAGTTATTTCTGCCAGTACCATTTATCATTATCGGTAAACACTTCACGCTGCTTCCAGTAGTCCGAAGTAACCACTTTGCCATCTGGCGTGCGCAGCTCGCGGTTGAAAACAGCGTTAGTGGGACTAAAAGTCACATCGGTAACACCCACGGTAAATGTTGACGGCGGAGGTGGTGGTGGCGGAGCTTCTTCAACGGGAGCAGGCGCTTCACCTTCCACAGGGACCGGGGCAGGCTTTGCAGGCGCAGCTTTAGGCGGCGGACTCGGAACAACAACCACTTCGAACCTGTTGAACTCAAGAATGGCTTTTAAGAATTCTACCCTTTCAGGCGAGCAATTTTTCTCCACTATAGCGCATTTTACTTCGCCCAGGTCTTCGAAAGCATGATTTGGATTGAGCGCCATCTATCGTACAATTATTGAGTTAAGATATTCGAATAGGCCAACCGCAAAGCCCGTGGCAATAACACCCGCCGTGCATATCCACATAGACAACCGCATAGGTATGCTTGCCTGCAGCCTTGCAATGGGCACCTCTGGCTTGTCCACAAACATGTATTTCACCAGCTTGAGGTAGTAGTACAGCGAAACAACCATATTAAGTGCCGCTATGGTTACCAGCCAGTAATTGCCGCGAGCTGCCCCACTCGTTACCAGGAACATTTTGCCAAAGAAGCCCGCAGTTGGCGGCACGCCCGCCAGGGAGAAAAGGGCAATGGCAATGACCCAAACCAATGCGGGGTTGGACGCATACAGCCCTTTATAATCACTCAGGTTTTCTTTGCCTGCTTTGGATGATACCAGAGAGATAACAGTGAAAGCACCGAGGTTAGAGAATGTATAGATGATGAGAAAGTAAACCGCGGATGATGCGCCTTCTATCGTCCCGGACGAAATGCCAAGCAATATATAACCCGCCTGTGCTATCGACGAAAATGCAAGGAAGCGTTTGATATTGTCCTGGCGTATCGCAAATAGGTTGCCGACCGTGATGGTGACGATAATAACCAGCACCAGCAGGTTGTACCAAAGTTCTTCCAGTCCTTTGAACAAGGTCATGAGTACGGAGAGCAATACAAATGCAGTAGCAGCTTTAGATATTACTGACAAGTAAGCAGTGATAGATGCAGGCGCACCCTCATACACATCTGCCGTCCATAGATGGAAGGGCGCAACGGAAAGCTTGAAAGCAAAACCAGCGAATACAAAAATAAATGCCAGTACCTGCAGGTTGTTGCTGACATCGAGCAAAGGCGCCATTTCGGTGAATGATAAAGTGCCTGTACCACCATAAAGCAAAGAGATACCAAACAAAGTAAAACAGGAGGCGAATGCTGAAGACAGGATCATCTTCATGCCGGCCTCTGATGATTTCATGCGGCCCATGTCGAGATTGACCAATGCAGCAAGCGGAATGGACGAAAGCTCCAAACCCAGGTAGAACATCAGCAGGTTATTGGCCGATATCATGAAATACATACCCAGCAGTGTTGACAGGAGCAGTATATAAAACTCTATGGCATGTTTATGTGTTTTCAGCCATTCGTGCGCCAGTAAAGAAACCAATAGCGTACCGCCGCTCAGTATGATCTTCTCGATAGCTATCAGCGTGTTGGTATAAAACATGCCGCTGAACAATTCGCCCTCCACATTGCCAAAGAAGCCTAAAGCAAAATTGCCGAACAGCATCACGTTGATGGCGGTGAGGAAAGAACTGCCTTCTTTATCGCTGCCCACTTTGATGAACAGCAAAATGAAGATGATGGCCGTAAGGCTCAGTTCCGATTTCATGAGTATGAAGAAGTCTGCCAGCATATTCTATTTATTGAGCACTACCCCCGTTACCCCGGTTGCCCTGTTAATATTATTCATCAAATACTGCGTATCGGTCGACAGCAAATTCGTGAGCAGGAATGGCAGGATACCGATGATGAGTATACCGGCCAGCAAGGTTACTGACGCCAGTTTTTCATTCCATGCCGCATCGCTAAAGCCCTTGAATTTATCCTGGGCTACAGGCCCCATAGCCGTAGCACCCACCGCACGAAGTATATATACAGCCGTCACCACAATCGATGCGCAAGCCAGTATGGTCGCGAAATGATAGATCGGTTCAGCCCGTTGCCATGAACCCATGAACACGGTCATCTCTGCCACAAAGCCACTCAAGCCCGGCAAGCCTAAAGAACAGAGGCCCGCAATAGCAAATACCGTGATAATAAAAGGAATGGTTTTGAGCAGCCCGCCCAACTCAGCTACCTGCCGGGTATGCGTGCGCTCATAGATCATGCCGATGGCAGCGAAGAAAAGAGCTGTCATTAAGCCATGTGATACCATCTGCATCACCGCACCGGCGATGGCCGTTTCCGTGAGCATACCAATACCGAATATCACGAAGCCGCAATGGCTTACCGAAGAATAGGCATTGATATATTTCAGGTCTTTCTGCATCAGCGTGGCGAAAGCACCGTATATAATGGCGATGGTCGACAGCAACACGATGAGCCATGAATATTCATGCGCCGCCTCAGGACATAGATAAGTTGCCACACGCAGACAGCCATAACCGCCCAGCTTCATGGATATGCCGGCGAGGAACATGGATGCAGCCGTGGGTGCAGATGAGTGGCCGTCAGGCACCCAGGTATGAAAGGGAAACAAAGCTGTGAACACACCAAAGCCCACAAACAGCAACGGGAAGATATATCGTTGCGCTTCTATAGGTATTTGTTGCTGCGATAATGCCAGCAGGTCGAAGCTATGCGCACCATTCACGTCTGAAATGAAATACATCCACAACATACCTACCAGCACCAGTGAGGAGCCAGCCATCAGCATCAGCGCCAGCTTCATGGCGCTGTATTCCTTCTTGCCACTACCCCACACTGCTATCAACAGGAACTTCGGCAGCACCGCCAGCTCCAGGAAGAAGAACATGGTAAACAGGTCGAGCGAGATAAAGAAGCCGTAGGCGCCAAGACTCAGCAAAACGAGTAAAAGAAAAAACTCTTTGGTAAGCCGTTGCACATTCCACGAAACCAATATACCAGCAACAACAACCAAAGCCGTAAGCATGATCATCGCCATCGATATGCCATCGACACCGATGTGAAAATTGATATTGAAACTGCTGAACCAGCTAAAATTATTCTCGAAGAACATGGGCGTTGTATCACCGGTAGTGCGCATGGTATATACCCAGTAGGTAAACATTGACGCCACTACCAGCTGCGCCAGCGAGCCTGCCAGCGATACCCATTTTACCTGCGTGGCATTGGCGCTGATGAGCACCAGCACTGCAGTAATGAGCGGAATAAATATGAGCAATAACAGATCCATCAGTTAGTTCTTTAATTCCATAAATAGATATACAAACAAGCCAGCGCCACTACTGCAGCCAGGAAGTACGACATATAACTCTGCAGTCTCCCCGACTGCACATTACGTATCGACCATGAAAATTTCTCTGTGAGGTTGGCGGTGGCATTCACCGTACCGTCAACTATATTCCTGTCTATCCATGCGGCGGGACGGCCAACGAGGTTGAACAGCACTTTCTTCGTTACGAAGAGATAGGCTTCATCTACATAGAATTTCCGATATGCGCCGCGGTACAGCGCACCCATGTTATCGGCGAGCTTTTGCGGCGCCCCTGAGTCTTTAACATAAAGAGCGCGAGCTAACAGTATCCCGCAAACAGCCAGTACAACTGGTGTTATTGAGAACATGAGATGAAACTCCGTCGGTAGTAAGCGTCCGTCTGTAGTTACAAAACTGCCGAAAGGCACAAAACCTGCAACCACGGATAGAAGACCCAATACGATCAAAGGCAGCAGCATAGTAGCCGTACCCTCGCCATGGTGGTGTTCGCCATGCGCGTGGTATTCCTTGTTCCAGAAAATACTGAAGTAAAGACGGAACATATAGAACGAGGTAATGGCTGCAGTGAATACCGCTGTGTAAAAGATTATTTTGTTGGAATGATAAGCCGCCAGCAATATCTCCTCTTTGCTGAAAAAACCCGCGAACGGCGGTATACCAGCAATAGCCAGGCAGGCAATTAAAAATGTGAGATGCGTCAGCGGCATTTTCTTACGCAGGCCGCCCATGTCCTTCATTTCGTTGCTGTGTACATAATGTATCACCGAGCCGGCGCCAAGGAAAAGCAAGGCCTTGAACATGGCGTGTGTGAACAGGTGGAACATCGAAGCCGTATAACCAAGGCCGTTCTCTCCCCCATAACCCGACACACCCAATGAAAACATCATAAATCCTATCTGCGAGATAGTTGAATAGGCAAGTACGCGTTTGATATCCGTTTGCGTACAGGCAATAATGGCAGCAAACAAAGATGAGAACACACCGATATACGCCACGAAAGCCAGTGCATCAGGCGCGCTCAATGC
Source organism: uncultured Sphingobacteriales bacterium (assembly GCA_946887085.1). The sequence continues at coordinate 5,618 of CAMPKG010000041.1, read as the reverse complement.
GTATACCGGGAACAACCTTGCCACAAGGAACACACCAGCAACTACCATGGTGGCGGCGTGGATCAATGCAGATACAGGCGTAGGGCCTTCCATGGCATCGGGCAGCCAGATGTGCAGCGGGAACATGGCCGATTTACCTGCACCACCCATGAACACCAGCAACAATCCCCAGGTTACAGCAGACATACCCATGAAGGATGCGGAGGCTACCGAGTTAAACTGTGTTGTACTGGTCAGATTCGCGATCAGTGTTTCGAAATCGAGTGTTTGTGCTTGTGTAGCCAGTATCAGGATGCCGATTAAAAAACCAAGATCAGCAAAGCGGGTAACGATGAATGCTTTCTTCGCAGCCGCAACCGCCGATGGTTTATGAAAATAAAAGCCTACCAGCAAATAAGAGGAAACACCCACCAACTCCCAGAACATATATATCTGGAAGAGGTTAGAAGAAAGCACCAGTCCTAACATGGAGAACGTGAACAGGGAAAGAAAAGCATAGTACGTGCCATACCGCTCTTCACCTTTCATATAGCCCATGCTGTAGATATGCACCATCAATGATACCAGCGTCACTACCACCAGCATCATCACCGAAATGGGATCGAGCAGGATGCCCATGTCGATGGAAATGCCGGGAGAGAATTGCAGCCAGGTATATTTAACTGCTGTTATCTTTTGATAAACATCATCTACCTTGCCGGCACTGAAAAAATAACTGAGGGCCGTCCACACCGAAAGGCTGAACGACCCAAGCAGTGCGGCCGTACCGATCAGTCCTGCAAGGGCAGGCATGCGTTTCTTTACCAGCACAATCAGCAGGAAGCTGATAATGGGCAACAGCGGAATAAGTGCTATATATAATGTACCCGGCATAGTTTAATGTTTCATCAGGTCTGCGTTGGCAACATCAATAGACTTGTAGTTGCGATACAGGTTAATAATGATAGCTATGGCAACAGCAGCTTCGGCAGCTGCTATGGTAATGATGAATATGGTAAAGAACACCCCGTCCAGCTTATCTGCAAACAGGTATTTATTGAAGGCGATGAAATTGATGTTGACTGCATTCAGCACCAGCTCAATCGACATCAGCATGGCGATCATGTTGCGGCGTGTAAGAAAACCGTAGATGCCGATGAAGAACAGCGCGGTGCTGATAAACAGCAAATGTGATAATCCAATTTCGCTCATAGCATGGTTTCGTTTACAGTTTCTATTTTTGCTTCTATACGCTCACGCACCTCGTCGGGCAGGTTTATTTTCTTTCCCGGCACAGGCTTCGATTGCTCCTGCGGGGATTTCATGGCAATGACGATACAACCGATCATGGCCGCCAGCAATAACATGCTCACTGCTTCAAAAGGCAATACATAGCCATATTCAGTAGTACTCAACATTTGCAAACCAATGTTAGCAACACTGGGTTCCAATGCGGGATTGGAGGTGCCAATGAATTGGTGATTGCTGATGACATTCCAGGTGAGTGCAAACGCAAACAAAGCGGCAAGCCCGGAAAATACTACCCGCATCACCGTCGGTTTCTGCATATCCTTGCCCGACTCCTGCGTGAGAAATACGGAGAAAATAATAAGCACCACGATACCGCCCACGTAAACCACGGTTTGCACGGCTGCTATAAATTCATAATTGAGATAGAAGTATAAACCCGCTATGCCTATCAAAGAGAACAGCAGGGATATGGCAGCGCGGAATATTTTCTTAGTTGTGACCGCTGAAACTGCGCCACCCAATATAACCGCAGCCAGCAGGTAAAACATAATAGCTGATGCACTCATTATTCAACCCCCTCCATAAGTTTTGAACCAGCGTTATTCAAAGTCTTTTTAAGCAATCGTTTATCGTAGACACTATGCTCAAACTCGTTCGACATGGTGATGGCATCAGAAGGACAGGCTACTACGCAGAGGTTGCACATAGTACAAAGCTCCAGGTGGTATACAAATGTGTCGAGACGCTTTTTCTTCTTGCCGTCTTCCTGCAGTTCCTGTTTGGTAATGATCTTGATGGTGCCGTTGGGGCAGGCGATCTCGCAGGCCTGGCATCCCGTACAGCGGTGCTCGTTCTTATCATCATGGGGCATCACCACCTCACCACGAAAACGCTCGGCATATTGCTTGATGCCGCGGTTCTCGGGGTACAACTCCGTTACTATTTCTTTATGATGCGTGAAATAGTAACCGGTGCGCCTCATGCCTTTGAGGAGGGAGCGTGTGCCTTTGTAAACGTTGCTGAGATATTCTTTTAAAAACATTCGCGTTATTTTAAAAATGCCATCCCATGATTGCCATGATCGTTACCAGTATGATGTTGAACATACTGATAGGTAAAAGATATTTCCACTCAAGTGTCAGCAGCTGATCAACACGCAAGCGCGGGAAGGTCCAGCGGAACCACATGATGATAAATATGATGACCATTGTCTTGCCCATAAACCAGACCGACGATGGTATCCAATCCATAATATTGTTAAAACCCTCCCAGTTGCCGATGTGAAAAGGCATCCATCCGCCAAGGAAGAGCGTTGCAGCAATTGCTGACACCACAAACAGATTAATATATTCGGCGAGCAGGAACATCGCAAACTTCATTCCCGAATATTCAGTATGAAAGCCTGCGGTCAATTCCTGCTCAGCTTCAGCAAGATCGAAAGGCGCACGGTTGAGCTCGGCAGTTGACGCAACAATAAATATCACGAAAGCAATGAGCACGGGAATATGTCCTTTGAACAGCCACCAGCCATCTGCCTGGCTGGCAACAATGTCTGACATGCGCAAGCTGCCTGTTAATACCACGATGGCAATGATGGAAAGCCCTATGGATAATTCATAGCTCACTATCTGCGCACCACTACGCATAGCACCAAGCAGTGAATACTTATTATAGCTCGAATAACCGGCCATCAATATCCCGATCACAGCTATCGAAGAAACAGAGGTAATGTATAATACGCCAATGCTCAGGTCCCAGATCTGGAAGTCTTTGGCAAAAGCGATCGGCGCCATCAGCAGCATGGACGTAACCACCATAATGAAGGGCGCGAGGTTGAACATTACCTTATCAGAAGAGTCGGGCGTCAACCCTTCTTTGAATAAAAGCTTTACGGTATCAGCCACTATCTGCAACGAGCCTTTTGGCCCTACCCTGTTTGGTCCCAGGCGCACCTGCATGAAGGCAGCGACCTTACGTTCCATATAGCCGAGAAAAAAACATAATGGCACAAGGAAGGCGATCAGGCAAAGGCCTACGATCACCATTTCGGTAGCCGTAACCGCCAGCGGGCTGCCAATGGAACCTGAGAGGCCATTGTGAATGCTATTGGCAAGTCCTGCAAAACTATATGTCAGTAATAAGCTCAAGTTGTTATCATTTTATCTGTCAACGTCGGGTATTACCAAATCAATTGTCGCCATGATGGCTACGAGGTCACCTATTTTCGAACCTGTCGCCATATGCCCTAACGCAGAGAGGTTAGAAAAATTCGGCGAGCGGAATTTTATCCTGTAAGGCGTGGAACCGCCATCACTCACTATATACACACCCAGCTCACCACGCGCTGTCTCCACGCGCTGGTAAAATTCCCCTTTAGGCAATTTGATCACGGCCTTGGTCTTGGCCTGGTAATCACCTTCTGGTATATTATCAATCAGCTGTTCGATTATATGAATCGATTGAAGCATTTCGCGCATGCGTACCATGTAGCGCGCATAGCAGTCGCCGCCAGTTTCTATGATCTCTTCAAACTCCAGCTTTTCATAGCCATCGTAAGGGAACCATTTGCGTATATCGCAGCTCACGCCCGAGGCACGTGCTGTGGGACCCGTGCAACCGTAGGACACTGCATCTTCGGCAGAGAGGTAACCAACACCCTTGGTGCGGTTCTCAAATATAATGTTGCCGGTGAGCAGCTCATGATACTCACTCATTTTATCCTTCACCTGTGCCAGCACTGTCTTCACCCTGTTCTGAAAATTGGGATGCAGATCATACATCACACCGCCGGGCACCATATAGTTCATGGTAAGGCGCGCACCGCAGGTCTCTTCCATTACTTCCTGTATGGCCTCTCGCTCGCGGAAGGCATGGAAGAATGGGGTAACAGCGCCGAGGTCGAGGCCGGTACAACCCCACCATAGCTGGTGAGACGAAAGCCTTGTAAGCTCAGCCATTAATAAACGTATCACCTTTGCGCGCTCAGGTACCTCTACCTGTAAACCTTTCTCAACCGTCAAGGCACATGCCTGGTTGTTGATATGGGCACTGAGATAATCCATGCGGCTGGTAGAGAAAATAAAATTGCGGTAAGTAAGACTTTCGCACATTTTTTCTATTGAGCGGTGTATATAGCCAAGATGCGGTTGTATATGTTTAATCGTCTCACCATCGAGCCAGATCTTCAGGTGCAGTACGCCATGCGTAGACGGATGCTGGGGCCCTACGTTAATGACGAACTCCCCTTCCTGGGTCATGTAATCTTCTCCGAGCAGGCTCATAAGGATATCATGTTTTCGTCAACGTAATTTTTTCTCAGCGGGTAGCCCTGCCATTCATCATCGAGGAAGATGCGGCGCATGTCGGGGTGGTTGTTAAACACGACGCCAAACAGGTCGTACACTTCACGCTCGTGGAAGATGGCAGTCTTCCATATATCCGTCACCGACTCAATTACTGGATTTGCCGGATCAGGCAGCCTGGCTTTTACTACCAGTGTGTGCTTATGTGTTTTCGAGAGCAAGTGGTAGGTCATTATCAGATGATCCTTCCAGTCGATACAGGTAAGGCAAAACAGGTAATCGAAATTGTATTCTTTATTCTCGCGCAGCTCCCACATCAGCGGGTGCAGTTGTCCGGCGGTGATATTTGCCGTTAAGAATTCTCCTGTCTCGTCAAAACTTATGTCGGGTAATATTGCAGTCAGCCCCTGCTTCAATTCTTCATTCGTCATTTAACTGCTTCTTTAGTTTTCCTGAAATACGGTTCCTTCTTTATTTTCTCCTGCAGTGTTATCATGGCATGCAGCAAAGCCTCAGGCCTTGGCGGGCATCCCGGTACATATACATCTACAGGTATCACATGGTCTACTCCCTTCACTACCGAGTAGGTATTATAAAAGAACGGCCCTCCCGAAATAGTACAGGCGCCCATGGCTATTACATATTTGGGTTCGGCCATCTGGTCGTACAGGCGTTTGAGTACGGGTGCCATCTTCATCACGATAGTTCCTGCTACTATAATAAGATCGGCCTGCCTTGGCGTAGCGCGTGCAACTTCAAAACCAAAGCGCGACCAATCGTGCTTGGCATCTGCAGCCGACATCATTTCTATAGCGCAGCAGCTGGTACCGAAAACTAAAGGCCAAAGCGAATTAGCCCTGGCCCAGTTGATCATATCATCCAGTTTGGTGACAAGCATGCCCCCATCGGCAGTCTGGTGCAGATCTCCCGGGAAAGGTGTTTTGTTTGTGTTTACATCCATTTTAACGCTCCTTTTTTCCATGCATATAGCAGGCCCATAAATAAGATGAACATGAATATCAGTATCTCCACCAGCGCCATGATGCCAACCTGTTTGACAACCACGGCCCATGGGTACATAAAGAT
>CAMPKG010000040.1 GCA_946887085.1 uncultured Sphingobacteriales bacterium | reverse complement strand
TTGCAGCCACGTCGCCACCTCTTACATAGTTAACCATGTCCTCCAATGCCTGCCCTTTTGAGACAAACATGGAAAAGGTCAATATGAGAGTAAAAAGAGTGCTTTTGTAAATTTTCTTCATCGGCAAACCAATTCCTGTTTCAGCAACTATTTATACATCAAAAAACTTGCCAAAATGCGGGTTTCGCTAGCATCGGAAGAACAATTTACAGCCGATCGGACCTAAAAACCAAATAAAATTTTTAAAACGCCTTTAACATATCGGTTATGACAATATGTATAAGGCTTTAACTTCTGATTAAAGCTCATTTACAACCTCACTTAGTCGTAATTTCGCACCCATGTCTAAAAAAGCTATCCTTATTATAATGGACGGCTGGGGTCACGGCCAGGTTCCCAGGTCTGATGCGATCGCCAATGCCAATGTCCCATTTGTGAGATCTTTATATGATAAATACCCAAATACAGAGTTGATCACCTGCGGTGACGCCGTAGGCCTGCCCGAGGGCCAAATGGGCAATTCGGAGGTAGGGCATCTTAATATTGGTGCCGGCCGCATTGTTTACCAGGAACTTCAACGGATCAATGTAGCCGTCCGCGAGGGTGAACTGGAAAGGAACCCTATCCTTATGTCAGCTTTGAACGTAGCTAAGTCGGGTAAAACCCTCCATTTTATCGGGTTGGTGAGTGATGGAGGGGTGCATTCGCACATTAACCACCTTAAAGCGCTCTGCGACCTGGCGAAGAAAGAAGGAGTTGATGACGTTGCTATCCATGCTTTTATGGATGGCCGGGATACCGATCCGAAAAGCGGGCTGGGATATCTTGAAGAATTACAGCAGCACTTAAATACTTCAGCCGGCAAAATAGCTACCGTGTGTGGGCGCTACTATGCCATGGACCGCGATAAACGCTGGGAGCGGGTGAAGCTGGCTTATCATGCATTGACGAAGAGCGAAGGTGTGAAAGCACAAAATGCGCTGGTAGCTGTACAACATTCATATAATAAAGGCGTGACCGATGAGTTCATCAAACCCATCATCATCTGCGATAGCAACGACCAGCCATTGGCGCGCATCAAAGACGGCGATGTAGTGGTTTGTTTCAACTTCCGTACCGACAGGTGCCGGGAGATAACTGTGGCGCTGACGCAACAGGCATTCCCCGAGCAGGATATGAAACCATTGAACCTGCATTATGTAACAATGACCGAATACGATGCCACGTATAAAAATGTAGGTGTCATCTTTACTAACGATAACCTGACACAAACCCTTGGGCAGGTATTGGCCGAAAATGGGAAAACGCAGATACGCATAGCCGAAACAGAAAAATACCCGCACGTCACTTTCTTTTTTTCCGGCGGACGTGAAGAACCGTTTGAAGGTGAGCGGCGCATTATGGCGCCATCGCCGAAGGACGTAGCCACTTACGACCTGAAACCGGAGATGAGCGCTTATGAAGTAACAGAGGCCATACTCCCTGAAATAGCGAAAGGCGAGGTTGATTTTGTCTGTTTAAATTTTGCCAATGCGGATATGGTAGGCCATACCGGTGTTTGGGAAGCTGCGATAAAAGCTGCAGAGACAGTAGATGCCTGTGTATCGAAGATAGTGCCACTGGCGCTGGAGAAAGGCTACACGATCTTCCTGACGGCTGATCACGGCAACTCAGATTATCTCATTAACGAAGATGGCACACCGAACACAGCACATACACTCAACCCTGTGCCGTTGTTCGTGATATCGAATGACTACAAAGGAACAGTGCGCCCCGGCAAACTCGGCGACCTTGCGCCAAGTATTTTGCACTACATGGGAATCACGATACCGAAAGAAATGACAGGCAATATCCTGATAGACTAAAAACAAAAAGGCAGATCAACGATCTGCCTTTTTTAATTACAATTATTTTACCGGGCTATCCATCCCGCTGGGTCCATCTTGTTGCCATCCTTCCATACCTGGAAGTTCATCACCGATTCGCCCTGCTCGTCTGCGCCCACGGAGCCGATGGATTGTTTTGTTCTTACCGTTTGTCCCTTCTTCACCGATACATTGGTCAGTCTCGAATAGAGGGTGAAATAACGCCCGTGCTTAATAAGCACGTTCCATCCAAGCCCATCTATATAGAACACGTTAGACACATCTCCATCGAATACTGCACGTGCAGTCGCGCCCGGTGCGGTACGGATGTCTACACCATAGTTCTCCACCATTACTTTTTCTGCAACGGGATGCTGGTGACGGCCAAAGCCTTCGGAAATGAAACCTTTCTCTACCGGCCATGGCAGTTTGCCGCGGTTGTTCTCAAAGCTGGCTGAAAGCGCTGCTGCCTCTGGTGTTAAACTAAGGTTGACCGGTGCAGGCTTTGGCTTCGGTGGTACATTTACAGCTACCGGTTTTGACGCAGACGAGGCTGGCGAAGTTGTTGTTGCAGCGGGCCTGTTGGTTGCACCGGGGGCAGTTGTGGCGCCCGGGTTTACCTTGATGCCACCGGCGCCGCGCGCCAGCGCTTCACGTCTTTCTTTTTCTTCCTGTGCACGGCGCTCTTCTTCTGCTTTTTTGCGAGCCTCCTCTTCGGCCTTCTTTCTTGCTATTTCTATCTCGCGGCGGATGATCTCGGCCACGGCCTTGTTGAGTTGGTTGGCTTTTTTGCGGTCGCGCTCTATGGCCTTCAGCAATTCTTTTTCGCGCGATTTCAGGTCCTTCACCACCCCATTAGTTTCGTCCCGTTCTTTTTGCAGCACTTGTTTTTGCTGCATCTCGGCCGTCAGCAGGATATCTTTTTGTGTTTTTGCTGAGTTAAGGGCGCTGATCTTTTCGGTGATCTCGCCTTGAGTGATGCGTATTTTATCGGCCTGCTGCTTGCGGTAATCCCTGTATTTTTTCAGGTATTTGATGCGGCGCAGCGCTTCGTTGAAATCGTCTGCGGAGAAAAGGAAGGCCAGCAGGTCATAAGAGCTGCGCGTTTGATAAGCATGGCGTACAGATTGCGCGTAACGCATTTTCAGTACCGTAAGGTTTTCCTTCAGGTGGTTTACTTCCTGGTTCGACTTCTGGATGTTGTTGTTGATGGCCCCTATCTCAGAATTGATATTATGTATCAGGCGCTGGCGCTCCGAAAGCTTATTTTGCAGGGCACGCAGCTGCCCCATGGTCGCATTCTTGTTTTTCTTGGTTGCCTCCAGCTGATCCTGCGTCTGTTTGATGGCCTCCATGATATCCTGCCGGCGCTTTTCCAGTTCGGCACGGGTAGGCTGCTGGGCCACCACACCGGCAGAAAACAGTAGAACGGTTATGGTCAGCGCAATGAAACGCATCAATGGCTTTTTAGTAGTGATCAATTGCATCGGGAACAAACAAAAATAACCAAATATCCATGCTAACCTAAGTACACACCGCAGTTTTAAGAGAATTTTGCATATCTGGCTGTTCTTAAGTCGTCAAGACTATCTCGTACGGATATACTCCTTGCCTCTATCTGCATTTGATCGACTCATTCTCATCAAAAATGCGTAAATTTGTAATAGTAGTGATACGGGCATTTATACACGTTTTACCCGCTCTTTGACATACGGCAAACCCTTAAATTTCTATCATGAAAAACTGTTAGAAATCGAAAATCCCTGTTTTTTACTAACAATTACTAACAATTTTTTCTGTGGAAAGGGTTGATAATACTTAGTTATGATATTTTCATTCTATGCGAAACTGAAAAGCTGGACTAACAAGTTCACCCCTGACCCCCGACTGACGTTAATGATTATTAAATGGTCAGTCTGAAGGGGCATTATCGGTTTAGCCTCAGGAGTATGATGTCGCTCGGGGCCTTCCCCTTCAGGGGATAGGGGTTTATGGGCAGCAATGAGTAACCAAATATCGCACGGGAGGCGAAATTCTCCCTCCTTTGTTCTTTCTTTGTTTGAAAGAAACTGAAGCATGCTGTATTCAATGACAGGCTTTGGCCGGGCCGAGGCAATGATTAATGGCCGCCAGGTAGTTGTGGAGATGAAATCGCTGAATGGCAAACAATTTGATATTGTTACCAAGCTGCCGCCCATCATCCGCCTCTACGAGCTGGATATCCGCAACCTGCTGAACGGCATACTGATGCGAGGTACTATAGACCTCGGTATCACCATCAGGCAGGAGGGCGCATCGAAGCCGATGAGTGTGAATACCGGGTTAGCGGTATTCTACTACCAGAGCATGCAGCAGATAGCCAAACAGATAAACATACCGGAAGAGAATGTTTTGTCAACATTGATGCGCATGCCCGAGGTGGTAGCCCCCGACCAGGATGTAGTATCGGAAGATGAGTGGGCACAGCTGAAGAAAGTGATACAGGAAGCAGCCGACCACCTGATGGAACACAGGAAGAACGAAGGTGAGGTGCTGCATAAAGACCTGCACCAGCGTATCGAGTCGATAGAGAAGCTGCTGGAAGATGTGCTGGCATTGGAAAGTGAGCGCATTGAAAAGATCAGGACAAGGATATCGCAGTCGATGGCCGAGCTGGTGGGCAAAGACAATGTAGATGCCAACCGTTTTGAACAAGAGATGATCTATTACCTGGAGCGCATGGACTTTTCGGAAGAGAAGATCAGGCTCAAACAGCACTGCCAGTATTTTCATACTACAGTGGAGAAGAAAGGCATCAGCAAAGGAAAAGTGCTCGGGTTCATTTTGCAGGAGATAGGCCGCGAGGTCAATACGCTGGGCTCTAAAGCCAACCATGCCGGCATACAGCAGATCGTTATCAATATGAAGGACGACCTGGAAAAGGCTAAGGAACAGGTATTAAATATTCTTTAAGGCAGTGATATATTTGCTGCACTATTTTTTTTGAAAAACATGAGCCAGCGGTTAGTTAGTTTTTTTCTTGTTTGCAGCGCGATATTTCTCCCAGGCTGTATGCCTTCACCGTATTACCAAAAGGATTTCACTATTCCACGCAACGAATGGTCGACCCAGTACAAGCCAACTTTTAAGTTCGAGATAACCGACACAGCCTCTGTTTACAATCTTTATTTCATCATTCGCCATACAGAAGCTTACCCTTTCTCCAACATCTGGATCAGGGTACATACCAAACAGCCGGGGGACAGTGTATTTGAAAAGTCGAGGCTGGAGATACCGCTGGCTGATGCCGCCGGGAAATGGTTAGGCCGTGGTATGGGCGAGATCTGGGAGCACCGTATGCCTATGACGAGAAACGACAACCCCATGTTCTTCAATAAGCCGGGTGTGTATGAGCTGATGTTTGAGCAGAACATGCGTATGAATCCGCTGCCCGAAGTATTGCAGGTGGGCTTGAGGCTGGAGAAAGTTGATAAACCAAAACAAACCACGCAGCAATAAACGATGCGCTTCTTCACTACTGTTCATGTGTTATTGCTTGCCTACGTGATAGCAGCGCTGGTCTTCTGGGGCGTCAGCCTGCAAAAGCAAAGCGCAGAGATCTTTGAACAGGAACGGCTGATATTGCGCTCTACGGTTGACAGTAATGTTAATGCAGCGCTCTACACGTCAAGGCTCGATGAGCTGGAATCGAAACGTAAGCGTCGCACCAGCCAGTATATTGGCGAAGGCTCTACCTTTCTTTTGGTGATATTGATCGGTGCGGGCGTGGTGTATAGCTCATTTCGCCGCAGCATACGTCTTTCGCGGCAGCAGAATAACTTCATGCTTTCGGTGACACATGAATTGAAATCACCGATAGCAGCCATGAAGCTGAACCTGCAAACCCTGGAACGCCACCAGCTGGACGGCAGCAAACGTGAGCAATTGATAGAGCGGTGCATCAACGAAGCGAACAGGCTGAACAATCTCTGCAACAACATGCTTATCGCATCGCAGATGGAGGGAAGGCAATATGTGGCCGCGCGCGAAACGCTGAACTTCGGTGATCTTGTAGAGCATAGTGTACATGAGTACAGCATACGCTACCCGCAACGCTTTGAAGAAGGCCCGGTAGCCAATGTTGAGGTTGTTGGCGATAAGCTGCTGCTGCAAATGGCCATCAACAACCTGCTGGAGAACGCAGCAAAATATACACCGGCGGATAAACCAATAACCGTTCAGCTGCTGAACAAGAACAAAACCGCAGTATTGCAGGTAATGGACCTGGGCCCCGGTATCGCCGATACGGAGAAGAGAAAGATCTTCAACAAATTTTATCGTGTAGGAAACGAGGAAACACGTAAGACCAAAGGCACCGGCCTTGGCTTATACCTAACCTCGAGAATTGTGAAGCAGCATAAGGGGAATATCCTGGTACGCGATAACGAACCCAGGGGAAGTATTTTCGAGATCGACCTTCCCTTAGTCTAGCTCTGCTTCTGTGGCAAGCTCTTCTTTATTCCATTTGAACGTCTTCCTATGGAAAGGAGATTCGCCGTGCAATTTCAATGCATTGCGGTGTGCAGGTGTACCGTAACCTTTATTCTCGTTCCAGCCATATTCGGGATGCGCTTCGTGCAGCTTCTGCATGTATTCATCGCGGTGGGTTTTTGCAAGTATGCTTGCAGCTGCGATAGATGCATAGATGGCATCGCCTTGTATCACACAATGATGTAAGATGCCGAAATAGGGAGTGAACCTGTTCCCGTCTATCAATAAGAGCTCGGGTCGTGTTGCCAGTTGATCTACTGCCAGGTGCATGGCTTTAAAAGATGCTTTCAGGATGTTGATACGGTCTATCTCTTCATGGTCGACCATGGCCACAGCCCAGGCCAGCGCTTTCTTTTCTATTATGGGACGGAGAATATCTCTTTCTTCGGCAGTGAGCTGTTTGCTATCGTTCAGTAAAGGATGAGAAAACCGTTTGGGTAAGATGACAGCAGCGGCAAAGACGGGGCCCGCAAGGCAACCTCTTCCTGCCTCATCACACCCTGCTTCCAATAATTCTTTTTGAAAACGAAGCTTCAACACTGCTGCTATTCTTAGTTGCAAAGAACAGGATTATCGCGCAGGAGGCATAATAATTCACGGATGAGTTATACACATAGAATAAACGGGGCATGTAAGCAAAAAAATAAGGGCCCTGGAAAGGGCCCTTCCACATATAAGGGATAAGAGAGAGCGTGTTTGTTTGGCTTTCGCCGGTTGTGAAGGCGTTGTCGCTATCACAGTACAAGATTAGCGCTCAAATAATGGCTTTCAAAATTTTTCGGGAGGGTTAACGGTGCATTTGCAAGCCGTTAACAAGCGATTAACAAGCAAATTTCTATTGCAGCAACAGTATCTGCCAGGCTTTTTGCACGTCTCCCGCTTCCAGCAATTCTTTGGCGTAAGCATGAAGCGCCCGTTGCTTATCGGCAGGTGAACCTGAGCTATTAACGATGTCGTTCATGCGGTCGTCCTGCATATCTGCGATAGCCGGGATAGCCGTGCAGTTGGCCAGCAGGCCGAGGTTATTACCGGTCAATACGCTGCTGTTGCGGATCGTTTCCGGCAAGGCATCTATACCCACGCCCAGCTCAATGTTTGGCTTCGGCACTTCGAATACAGCGCTACCGGAAGCACGGCAGTAGTAGTCGGCGCCCATGCGTGCAACAAGGTCGATCTTATTGGGATCTATCTTGCCCGATGCGTCAAGTATTGCATCATCAATATGCATGCACAGCATCTCGCAAATAACGAGATTGCCGGCGCCGCCTTCCTGTCCTGTTTCTATTACCTGCATCACCTTACATTCCAGTTGCACAGGAGATTCTTTAACGCGGAATGGCCGCACCATTTCAGATGCTATGGGTGTGAAGCCTGCCTTCGCAAATTCGTTGATGCCTTTGGGATATTCGCAACTGGCCAGGCTGGTTTGCTGCACCATATTGTAGTTCACTACATTGATCACTACTTCTTTAGTAGCGTAGATATTTTCGAGGGTGTGTTTGATAGTATTGTCGCGCACGCGGCGGGCAGGCGAGAAGATGAGCACCGGCGGCTTGCTGCCAAATACGTTGAAGAAGCTGAAGGGCGACAAGTTGGGAATGCCTTCTTCATCTACTGTACTGGCAAAACATATGGGCCTCGGCGCCACCGATCCTAATAAATACGCATGAAGCATGGCAGTTTTTATCTCACCCGGAATTATTCTCATGACGCAAAAATAACGGTCTCCTTAGGTAAAAGCTACAATTAACAGAACGTTGCAATTTCGGTAGGATAATACGGGAGGTATGGCATCATTTTTTACCCTTGATAAGCGTTGTTCACTGGACAATATGAATTTATTAATAACTAAAAACTTGTATTATGAAGAGCCTGGAGAAAATGATGAGCCGACTGATGATGCTGGTACTGACCATGTTTGCCAGTGTATACGCTATAGCGCAGGAAGAAGCAGCTAAGCTGGATGTAGATGTGACGCGTACCGAAACAACTACGTGGTACACGAACCCGTGGGTATGGATAGTGGGTGTGGCAGTATTTATCCTTCTGTTTGCGGCTATCGTACGTGGCGGCAGTCGTACCGATGCTTAATAGTATTATAGAAACAAGGTAGCAATAAAAAAATCGCAGCGTGTTAAAAAACATGCTGCGATTGCCGTTTACCTATGTTTACTCCTATGCTCTTCTTTTCAGAAGCAATATCAAAATTATGTCAGGAAGAATGCCCGCGGAACTGAATTGCGACGAAACGGTAAGATGAACCGATGAACTAGTTTTTCCGGCTTTATTAGTATTTCAGGGGTATTGAGACAGCAGTCTGATCCCATTCGATCGTCAATGAATTATCATTGGCATTGTACGTGAGTTTCTCCTGTACATTGTCCAGGTGTTTTACGGGCACTTTTATTTCGGCAACGTTCTTTGCCTTATGCTGTTCATAATCGAAATGTCCCCATTGCCCCAGCTCGCTGTTCAATATTACGGTCCACTCTTTTTCAGTGGGTAAAACGAACATGGTATAGGTGCCTGCTTTGACCTGGGTGCCGCCAAAATTCACGTCCTTTTTAAAACTGATCTGCGTTGCCTCGTTGGCGCCCGCCCGCCAAACCTCGTTGTACGGAACGACCTCGCCGAAGATGACACGGTTGCGCTTACTTGGCTGGCCATAAACTACTTCTGCATTAGTTGATTTTGCCGTGGCTTTCGGGCTCAGCTGGCCCTGAGCCAGTACCAGGGGTAAAAAAGCAAATAAAAAGAGCACACTCAATAATACCTTCCTCATGGGTTTTTCGTTGGTTTTGTATAAATATAGCAAACTATGTACCATTTCGCCCCAACCAGCGGCCACTTTAATAATGACTTAATATATAATTGGAAAGATATTTTTTGTTCTGCAATTTGATGGGCCGGTATAGTAGGTTCAGGCAGAATTTTTAGAGTTTCCTTTTGAGGCAATGGCATAGTGTTTAACCACCTAGTAAGCATTAAAACAGGGAGCCATGAAACAGTTCATTTACTTTTTGCTTACGATGGTGCTGGCATTAATGACCACGCACATATACGCCCAAAGCGTATTCGGGCTGACAACAAACAACCAGCTGTTCGTCCTGGCAGACCCTGACTCCCCCGAGAAGATAACCGCATTGAACGAGGTAATGTTCGTAACGCCGGGGCAGCAGCTATTAGCAGTAGACATACACCCCGCAACGGGGGATCTCTACGCGCTCGGTTACGACGAGCGGAACAACGAAGCGCAGGTATACATTATTGACATCAGTGGTGCAGTTTACGTTGCCACGCCCGTGAATACTGAACCTGTTTTATTGCAGCTGGGTAGTGGTGAACGCGTAGGTTTTGAATTTCATCCCGTGGAGAACCTGTTACACGTGACGGCAACCAACGGCAATAGTTATACACTTGACCCGGATAACGGATTGCTCGATGGAACAGGATTAGTGACAGCCAGCTATGTTGATGCCGGTGTGCCGGTGTTGGATATCGCTGCTCCGTATAGCGACGGCGGGCCAACGACCATAGCCGACGATCCTAACGGCACTGATGAATTGTTTTTGTATCCCAACCCCACCAATAACACGGTAAGGGTGCTGCTTCCCTATGTAGCGGAAAACGCCGTTTCAGTAACCATCCTCGATCTTAACGGCAACATTTACCGCTCGCTGGTGTACGCACCCGGCGGCAACGAGTTGGAGATAGACGTGGGCGCAATACCGGCCGGGATGTACAGTCTTCGCGTGCAGCAGGCAGGGTTCCAGCCGCAATCGGCCAGGCTGATGAAACAATAGTATTGCGATAAATGTTCATAACCTGTGCATTTTAATAAGCTCATAACATAGCCCCTGTACTTTAATGGCAAAGTTTAGTTTAACTTTAGTAGAATTAAAATACATGCCTATGTTATGGCGTACGTTTAGTGGGGAGCCGCTGCGGCTCCCCGTAAAAAGAGCGGTGGAGGAGGCTATAGTCAGGGAGACAAAAGCAGGCTTCCACCTGAAGGTTTGCATCGGCACCGATTCACAGGTGCGGGGTTCAGAAACAGAGTTTGCCACGGTCATCGTTTTCCTGCGGGAAAAGCATGGCGGTTTCATGTTCATCTGCAATGAGAAAACCACGCAGCGCTACTCGATAAAAGAGCGCATGCTGGTAGAAGTTGCAAAGAGCATAGAGATAGCCTACGAGCTGTGCGACCTGTTCAACGTTTATGACGTGGACATGGAAGTACATGCCGACATCAACACTAACCCGCAGTTTAAAAGTAACGAAGCATTGCGCGAAGCAATGGGTTACATCCTCGGGATGGGTTTTGCCTTCAAAGCCAAACCCGAAGCCTTTGCCAGCAGCAGCTGTGCCAACAAAGTGGTGAATTAAGTTTGGTCACCATTCCAGTCTTTTTCAGATGATCGCATCATCTTTAAGGATTTTTCGCTCTCCGTTAATCATTTTTAATAGTTCTGCCCTGCTTTTCAGGCTATAATTCTGTCTTTAATACGGCAAGTTTTTGTTAAATTTACTATACGAATCTTACGTATTAACTTAATATATATCATGAGACAAAACTACCTGATCGTTTGTCTTTTACTGCTATCTCCGTATGTGCTTCGTGCCCATTCGGGACATGGCTCACTTGAGTTTGTTGAGAACCGCGGCCAATGGAAGGAACCCTTCCTGTACAAGGCTGCAGGTGGATACGGTGATGTTTATCTCGAAGAAAATGGTTTTACCTTTCGTTTGGGAGCAGCTGAGAATGGCAGTAAAGCGAGCGATTTCAAACATGGCCGGATATCCACCCCACCTCGTCTCAGGTTCCATGTTTACCGGATGCGTTTTGTTGGCGCGAGAAAGCCTGAACAAGTGACCGCTGGTAAATTACAACCACACTATTACAACTATTTTCTGGGCAATGACCCGGCCCGCTGGAAAGGAGAGATACACCCGGCATATAATGTTGATTATAAGTCCTTATACCAGGATATTGATCTACACTTATCTTCTGAGAATACAAACCTTAAATATGATCTTATTGTTCGGCCCGGAGCGGACGTTTCTCAGATTAAATTAAATTATGAGGGAGCACAGTTGTCTGTGAAAGACAACAATCTGCTCGTTGAAACATCAGTAGGCACAGTTACAGAAATGGCTCCTTATGCCTATCAATATCTGGACGGGAAAAGAGTTGAAGTGCCTTGTAAATACAAGCTTCATGGGAATACGGTCAGTTTTGTATTTCCTAAAGGCTACGACGAAACACGTACACTCATAATAGACCCAGATATTATCTTCGCAACTTTTTCCGGTTCTGTTGCTGACAACTTCGGGTTTACGGCCACATATGATGCACAAGGTAATTTTTACGCAGGCGGTATTTCCTTTGATCAGGGATACCCAGTAACAACCGGAGCATATGATGTAACATATAATGGCGGTGGTAGCGGTGGTGGCAACCCTAACGCTGAGTACGATATTTCTATTTCTAAATTTAATCCTTCAGGTACAGCCCTTGTTTACTCCACCTATATTGGCGGCAGCGACAACGAACAACCACACAGTATGATAGTTGATGGTGGAGGCAACCTCATCATCGCGGGTCGGGCATATTCAGGCAATTATCCTACTCAAAATGCTTTTGATAATTCGATCGGAGGAGGTGCTGATATAATCGTTACGAAATTTAACGCTGCCGGAACTGCTCTTGTTGGATCAACCTTCTACGGTGGGGTAAACGATGACGGGGTCAATATAAACTCGTCATGGAATACCGCTAATAATGCGGCGCTGAAGCATAGTTACGCCGATGACTCGCGTAGCGAAGTGATCGTGGATAATGCAGGGAATATCTATGTTGCCTCGTGCACCCGCTCTTCGGGGTTGACTGGTATCAGTGGTACATTAGCTGGTGGTCAGGATGGGCTCGTTCTTAAGTTTAACAGCAATCTCAGTTCCGTGATCGGCGGCAGCTATATCGGAGGAACTGGTGAGGATGCAGCATACGTTCTTGCATTGAATAACGCACAGACAATGCTGTACGTTGGGGGTGGAACTACAGCTACGGCCTTTGCCGGAGGTATCACAGCAGGTTCTTACGGTCCTGCTTATAAGGGCGGTGTTGCCGACGGGTTTATTGCCAGGTTTCAGAATGCCGGCGCGCCGGTGCTCAACAGAGCAACCTATGTAGGCAGCAGCGCTTATGATCAGGTTTTTGGCATACAACTGGATGATAATGATGATGTGTATGCAATGGGCAATACCCTCGCTAAAGGCACTGATTTATTACCTAACTCAACTTGGTTCGATGCTAATTCCCCTCAGTTTGTTATCAAGTTGAAGAATGACCTGACTGGTCCTCCTATTTTCATTACTAGATTTGGGGAGCCTAACGCCAATGCTGTAGATATCTCTCCGGTAGCTTTCCTGATTGATTCCTGCCAGAACATTTATGTATCAGGCTGGGGCGGGCAAACGGCAGGCAACGGAGGCAGCACCGCGGCCATGACTACTGATATAACAAGCAACCCCGTCCGTTTTAACGGCGCCCCTTCCGGCATTATGACCTCCACTACGGACGGCAGTGATTTTTACTTTATCGTCATTAGCAAAAATGCAGCGTCTCTTTTATTTGCAGGCTATTATGGCGGAGCTACGCTTGCTGAACATGTGGACGGAGGTACCAGCAGGTTCGACCGGAATGGAGTAGTATATCAAAGTATTTGCGGTGGATGTGGTGGATCGAGCGCACTTGCAACTACGCCGGGGGCATACAGCAGTACTAACAACAGCAGTACTCCTGTCGCCAACTGCAACCTCGCCGCCATTAAGATAGCATTCAACCTTGGTGCGGTCAGCGCGAACATTGATATCAAACCCGACAAAGTGGTTTGCCTCGGCGAAGCTGCAAATTTTCAAAACAATTCAAGCAATGGCACTTCTTACGAATGGGATTTCGGCGATGGGGTAGGCACCAGCACTCAATTCGTGCCCAATCCTTATGTGTACAACAAAGCGGGAACATTTACCATACGCATGATCGTTACCAACCCCGATGCCTGTAAAGTAAAAGACACTGCCTACCTGACCATTACTGTAGATACCGTTAAGATCAATGCAGATTTTGAAATAGAAGTTAACGGTAGTTGTTCGCCTTACGATATTAAGATCGTCAACAAATCGCAGTTCAGTAAAACACCTGGCTCGCCAGGTTTTACTACGTTCACCTGGGATTTCGGCGATGGCAAAACAGGTACGGGCCTCAACCCGGTGCATACCTATGCAGATACCGGCACCTACACCATCAGGATGACTATGATCGACACCACATCATGTAATTCTCCCGACACTGTAAGCAGGCAGGTTACCTTCAGTAATTTTAATGTGAAGGCAGGTTTTGAGATGCCTCCGGTTTGCGAACGGAATAAACTGGTATTCAACAATACATCCACCCTGGCAAAAACCTACTTCTGGGATTTTGGTGATGGCGATATTTCTACAGACGCCACACCCACCCACGAATACGATACTGCAGGCCTGTACCAGGTGAAACTGGTGGCTTATAACGATCTCTCCTGCAATAAAATGGACTCCATAACCAAGACAATGGAAGTGAGAACGTCGCCGATTGTGGATTTTGATTTCAGTCCGAAGATCATCACTGACGAGGATGTCAACAAGCCAACTACCTTCCGCAACAAAACGCTTGGTTCCGAGACCTACAACTGGAACTTTGGCGACAACACAGGAAGCGAAGAACGCGACCCTATACACTTCTACAAAAAAACGGGAACTTATATGGTTTGCCTCATGGCCAAAAACCAGTTCGATTGCTGGGATACTCTTTGCAAGCAGGTGCTCGCCGAGGTTGAGCCTATAATAGATGTGCCTACCGGCTTTAGTCCTAATGGCGATGGCAAGAACGATGTATTTTACGTACGCGGCGGCGCCGTGGAAAAAGTGACGCTGAGGGTGTATAACCGTTGGGGCGAGCTGGTTTTCGAAGCCATTGATGTACAGGCAAATGATCCTGCACATGGTTGGGATGGTACCCACAAGGAAAAGCAGCAGGAAATGGAAGCTTATGCTTTTGTAGTGAACGGATCATTCATCGACGGACGCACATTTTATAAAAAAGGAAACGTAACCCTAATTAGATAGACCTATGAGCAAAAAGACAGCATTCTACACAGCGGCAATAGTTGCACTCGGGTGCCTATCAGGCACGGCATCTGCGCAAAGCATGCATTTTTCGCAATACTATCATGCGCCCCTGCTGCAAAACCCCGCGAACACCGGCCTGATGAGCGATGCCGACTACCGGGTAGGCGTCAACTACCGCCAGCAGTGGAGCAATATAGTGCCCTACACAACTTTTTCAGGCTTTGCCGATTTCCAGGCGCTACGCAATGTAGATGGTACGGCATGGATG
>CAMPKG010000039.1 GCA_946887085.1 uncultured Sphingobacteriales bacterium | reverse complement strand
CCGATACGGTAACCAAATATCTCAAGCTTTCCCATCGCACATTCGCCAAGCAGTTTCCCAAAGGCTTATTCATCATGCCGAAGCATGGTAAGCTCACCTGGTCGGCATGGCAGGAAACTATTCCGGCAACGATCCTTTATGTGGAGGACACTGTGCTTCCCAAACGTGTTTCTTATGCTGCGGTGAATGTCGAATCCAAATTCGTCCCTGCATTCAAAAACCACAACCTTATAGGTTTTGTACCTGGCACAGAGAACCCCGATAGCTTCATCGTTTTCACTGCTCACTACGATCATCTGGGCCGCATGGGCAGGCAAACCGTTTTTCCCGGCGCGCATGATAACGCCAGCGGCACTTCGCTCGTGCTATACCTGGCCAACTATTTTGCGCGGCACCCCCAGAAATACTCTGTGGCCTTTATGCTGTTCAGCGGTGAGGAGGCAGGGCTTGTCGGTTCGAAACACTATGTGAAAACCCCGTTGTTCCCGCTGGAGCAAATACGCTTCGTTGTCAACCTCGATATGACCGGCGATGCTACCAATGGCATCACCGTCGTGAACGGCGACGAGATGAAGCGCGAATTCAACCTGCTCGAGCGCATCAACCTGAAGAACGCCTATGTACCTAAAGTGGTGGTTCGCGGGCAAACGCAGAACAGCGACCACTACAGCTTCAGTGCTGCGGGTGTTCCTGCGGTCTTCATCTATAGCAATGGCACCAAACCATACTACCACGATGTATTCGATACGGCCAAAGAGCTAAGTCTCGCTTACATCGACGGGCTGGCAAAGCTGCTCATAGAGTTTACCGGTAGCTTATAAGGCTTAGCTTTGGTATCTTACCAACTCCCCCCAACTGCGTGATGGTTATTACAGCAGATGTGCGGATATTGGTTCGACAAGTTTTGCATCAGTTCATAAACACAAGCATACAATGAAACAACTCCTTGGTACCATCATTCTTGCCTCATTCATGGCCTCCTGCCAGTTTGCCGGCGAGAGCTCAAAAAGTAGTGGCGAACAGGCAGCCGCCCAGAAATTTCTCGACGGCTACACTGCCGAATATGTGAAGCTCTATACCAACGTCAGCAATGCGCAGTGGAAGGCAAACACGGAGATAGTAGAGGGCGACTCGACCAACACCGTGAATGCACGCCTTGCCGACGAAGCGATGGCAGCTTTCACCGGCAGCACTTCCAACATCGACAGTGCCAAAAAATACATGGCGATGAAGAACAAGCTCACGCCCATACAGGCCAAACAGTTTGAGCTGATCCTCTACTTCGCTGCCAACAACCCGCAAACCGTAGAAGCAGTAGTGAAGCAACGCATCGCGGCTGAGAACAACCAGACGCGCCAGCTTTACAGCTTCCAGTACACCCTCGGCGGCAAGAAGGTAAGCACCAACGACCTCGACGATGTCCTCAAGAAAGAGAACGACATCAACAAACGCCTCGCCGCATGGACTGCCAGCAAAGAAGTTGGTAAGACCCTGAAAACCGGCCTTGTCAATCTCCGCGACCTGCGCAACCAAACCGTGCAGGCACTGGGCTACCCCGATTACTTCACCTACCAGGTGAGCGACTACGGCATGAAGAGCGACGAGATGATGCAGACTATGGACCGCCTCATGAACGAGCTCTACCCACTGTACCGCGAACTGCATACCTGGATGCGTTACGAGCTGGCTAAAAAATACAACCAGCCCGTGCCTGAGCTGCTGCCTGCACACTGGCTGCCCAACCGCTGGGGCCAGGACTGGAGCTCGGTGGTGGATGTAAAAGGCATCAACCTCGACAGCGTGCTGCGCACCAAAACGCCCGAGTGGATCGTAAAGGAAGGCGAGAAGCTGTATACCAGCATCGGTTTCCCTGCACTGCCGGCTACGTTCTGGAGCCAGTCAAGCCTGTATCCTTACCCCGCAGATTCCAACGTCAAAAAGAATAACCACGCCTCTGCCTGGCATATGGACCTGAACAACGATGTGCGCAGCCTGATGAGCGTAGAGCCAAACTCCGAGTGGTGGGAAACTGCCAACCACGAGCTGGGCCATATCTATTACTACATGACCTATACCAACAAAGATGTTCCACCGCTGCTGCGTGGCGGCGCCAACCGCGCTTACCACGAGGCCATCGGTACCATGATGGGCCTTGCTGCCATGCAAAAGCCCTACCTGGTGGACCGCGGCCTGGTGCCGGCCAATGTGCAGGTAGACAGCATACAGAGCCTGCTGAAAGAAGCGCTGAACTCTGTGGTGTTCATCTTCTTCTCTTCGGGTACGATGAGCAATTTCGAAAAATCGCTGTACGTGGATAAGCTGGCGCCGGAGCAATTCAACGCGCGCTGGTGGGAGCTGGCTAAAAAATACCAGGGCATTGTACCACCCACCACACGTGGCGAAGAGTATTGCGATGCGGCTACCAAAACACACATCAACGACGACCCCGCACAGTATTATGATTATGCGCTGAGCTATGTGATACTGTACCAGCTGCACAACCACATATCGAAGAACATACTGAAGCAGGACCCGCGCGCTACCAACTATTACGGCCAGACGGCTATCGGCGATTTCCTGAAGAAAATCACTTACCCCGGCGCCTCTAAAGACTGGCGCGAAGTACTGAAAGAATCAACCGGCGATGAACTGAACGCCAAAGCTATGCTCGAGTACTTCCAGCCGCTGGTGGCCTGGCTGCAGCAACAAAACCAGGGAAGGAATTATAGCCTGCCTGAGAAACTGTAGCTCCAACCCCCAAACCCCCTAAAGGGGGCTTAATGCATTTTTAGCCTCGCATTTATGCGGGGCTTTTTCTTTCTCAGTTTGTCCGGTTTTGAAGTGTAGCAGCGTCATTAGGGTGTACAACAAACAACTAATAATATGGATACACTTCTTTTGCCGATCGAACAGCCTTCCGGCCTGATGATGAAGCTGGTATATTATTTTACCCGCCGCCGTTTTGGTAAGGTGCTGACGCCGTTGAAAGTGCACAGCGCCCGCCTGCCGCTGGCTTTTGGTAACTTCTATGGCAAGATCGCGCAGCTGGACCAGAAGCTGAAGCTGCCGGCGGAAACCATGCTGCTCATCCGTGCACAGGTGGCACGCATCAATGTCTGCGAGTTTTGTATAGACATCGGCAGGTGGTTTGCCCTGCAATCGGCGGCCAACGAGGCTAAGTTTGAAGCGCTGGACAAATACAACAACAGTCCCTTGTTCTCCGAAGCCGAACGCTCTGCTCTCGACTACGTGACCGAACTGACACGCGACAAAAAAGTAAACCCTGCGGTCTTCGAGCGGCTACGCAGGCATTATTCCGAACGCGAGATCTGCGAGATAGTATACCTCGTAGCCAGCGAGCATGTGTACAACATGACCAACATCGGCCTCAACATACACTCCGATATGCTTTGCCAGCTGCCGGGGCGTAACTAACTTAACAACTCCTGCCTGTTAACCGGCACATAAGAATGTCACTTGCGTGATTTTTTTGCTTTGTGCTGTTTTTCAACGTGTTAAGTGGGGTCAATGTTAACCGATGTTAAGCAGTTATTGTAATTTTTCGCTATCTCCTCAGGAAGAAAATGTTACGTTTTGTTACAGAATCGCCGGGTTGAATTTGTTATAGATTGTTGTCGAAGAAAGGGTGTTTTTCAATTTTTCAACAATTAAAATTCGGTTGATCTGCGGTTTTCATAGTGTCAAAGAGCTTGGATAATCCCGGATTTTGGGCATAGAATTATCTATGTCAAATATACTACATTTTTATCATTCAGAAAAATAAACACGGCAATACCTCCCAACGTGCCAGCGGAAAAAACCGTTAAAACACGGTAACGGCATCCATCATATTCAATTAACTTGCAGACCATCTTCTTCACCAAAAACACACAACAATGACAGACATCAAACTCACCCTTATCAACAAGTCGAACGACGTGAATAATTCAGAGATCGTCATCTTTCAGAAAAATGTGGCAACCGATTTCGAAGAGCTGGCTGTGGCGTGGCAGGTTGTCAAAAACCTCGGGCAGGGCTGGAGCCATTCCTTCACCTACCCGGCAACCTGGGCGGCAGGCGCCTCCGACAACGATGGCAACCAATCTCCGCTGAAGGCCGTAAAACCAGGGCAACAGCTGAACGTCGTTCAGACGCCGCACGGGCACGACCTTGTTATGGGTTCGCCGGCAACAGCCCCGCAGGAAATAGAGATAAGCAACCAACTCCCGCAAGGCGCCATCAATGCCAGTATTTATAAAAACCGCAAGCTGCTGGCTGTAAAAACGACTGTGGCACCGGGGCAGAAAGCGGTATTCGCGTTCAAGCCCACTATTTTTATTGGCGTGGTGTCTGAAGTGGCTGAAGGAGATGTAATGGACAGCGCAGTGATTTCCGACATCAACACGGAGATCTCGCTGCTCGGCATCGCCAGTGCAGATATCGTGATGACCGGCGGCGGTACCGGCCCTGATGCCGTTCCCTTTGCCTTTAACCTGGAAAATGTGCAAATGGCCTGACCTGTTTTTTTCACCCACAACTCCCGACAATATGAAAGACATCAAACTCAACTTCATCAATAAGTCTAACGACGCAAATAATACCGAGGTCGTCATCTTCCAGAAAAACACAGCGCCCTCAGCCGGGGAAGCCGTGGCCTGGACTGTGATACAAAACTGCGGTTTTGGCGACCATCATCCTTTTACCTATCCAATAGCTACTACAATAAGTGCCTCCGATCCGTACGGGAATTATACACCAGAGCTGTCCGCAGAAAATGGCCAGCTGTTCCATATGGTGCTGACCGCATCCGGCGACGTGCTGCAGATGGCGCCGGCGCCGGGCAGCCCCAACGAGATAGCGCTGCGCAATGATCTCGCACACGGATCTATCAATGCCAACCTGTATAAAGCAGGCAGGCTGCTGGCCACAAAAACCAGCATAGCGCCTCAGCAGAAAGCTGTATTCCGTTTTGAACCGGCGCTGTTCATAGGAGCGGTGTCAGAGGTGCAGCAGGGCGAGATCATGCCCGCTGCCATAGTCTCTGAGATAAATACTGAGCTATCACTGAATGGTATTGCCAGTGCAGATATTGTCATGACCGGCGGCGGCCCGGGAGCGGGTGCGACCCCTTTCCAGTTTTCGCTGGAGAATATTGTGTACCAGTAGGACTGACTTAAAGGTTAAAAAATGTGCAGGTCCCGCCGTTGGCAGGACTTCTTTTTATTAGGTTTTATCGAAGTTCTGAGGCGGCGAATTTGTTATGGACTGCCTACCGTGCGTCAGGTTGCCGGAAATGAGCAGTTTTTTAATTCCCCTTGTTTGGAGCGTTTTTATGTGTCAGGCAACTGGATAATTCCGGGGGTCGTTGGTGGAATTATCTCCGCAAATATACTACAAAATATGATATTTATTCTCCGAAATAGTCGCTATCAATTCTTTTTACCTCATAAATGGTAGAAGTGGATACTACAAGTCCGTAGTCGATCATAAATTCGGCGAGTTGCTCGCCGTCTATTAGTATCACCTTTTTCGTAATAGTCTTGACATATTCTCTGGCGGTTTCAGCAAATTTAGAAGTAGTAATAAAAATACCTTTTGTTGCCCTTTGCCCATCCTGGGCACCGACAAAAGATTGAATATCTGGCCTGCCAACCGTTTGATTAATACCCATTCTCCGTGATGTTGGAATTACACTTCCCCTCCATTGGAGGGGTGTAGGGGTGGGTGGCTCGCAAGGGGGAAAGATGAGTATGGTTGAAGTGGGTCATGTTATCTTGACACACCCCGCTTGCGCACACTCTATCCGCACGCCCCCGCCACAAGTTGATTACCCTTTCAATTGCATGGCTCTCCAGAGGGGAAGCTTATTCTTATTTCTCTAACGCCTCTATCCCACGCATCAGCCTGTCCCAGCGCATGTCGGTGAGGCCGCCTTCGCCGAAGCTTAGCCAAACGAGTTTGGGTTGGCCCACAATATGGTCTTCGGGTACAAAGCCCCAATAGCGTGAGTCGAGCGATTCGTGGCGGTTGTCACCCATCATCCAGTAGTAGTCCATTTTAAAGGTATAGGCATTTGCTTCTTTACCGTTGATGAAGATCCTGCCTGCGCGCTCTTCCAGCTTATTGCCTTCGTAGTTGGCAATGATGCGGCGGTAGAGCGCAATATTCTGCGGCGTAAGGTGTACGGTAGCGCCTGCTTTAGGTACCTTGAGCGGCCCCATGTTATCTGCATTCCAGTTGAAATGCTGCGGGTCGAGCGGAAATATAAATTCCTGTGGCGCTTCGGGTGCAACACCTGCTGCATATTTTGTGTACAGCTTTGCAGATATTACGTTGGGTGCTTTGCGCATTTGCGCCACTTCTTCGTTGCTTAAGTTGTAGAGATAAGTGTTGTTGCTGATCGGCTGTTTCATTTCCATGTCCTCGTCCACAGCGGGGCGGTTGCCATTGGTAGTTACTATATAGTGGTGCTTTGCATACGGATATAATTTTTCCAGTTTGCCATTCACGTACAGTTGTGCATTCCTCATCTCCAGTACATCGCCGGGCAGGCCTACGCACCTTTTCACGAGGTTCTCTTTTTTATCTACGGGATGGGTGACAATAGTATAGTTAGCCAGCACAGCATCGCGGCCCATAGCACGACAAGCCTGGTAATAGTTGATATCTGGTTGCTCTTTTAAAGCAGTATCCCCTTCCGGCCCGTTGAACACCACTATATCGTTGCGCTCTACTTTACCAAAACCCGGCAGCCTGCGGTATTTCCATTGCACGGCATCGGTGTACGACTTACCGCCAACCAAAGGCATTTCGTTATGCACCAGCGGTATGGCAACAGGCGTCATCGGTATGCGCGCTCCATAGGCCATCTTGCTTACATACAGCCGGTCGCCTATCAGCAGTGTGCCTTCCATAGATCCGGTAGGTATAGCATAGGCTTCGAAGATGAACATGCGGAAAGGCGTTGCTACTATCACGGCAAATACGAGGGCATTGAACCACTGGCGCCATGCAGGTAAAGGTTTTTGCTCAGCTGTTTTTTTGTCTTTGCGGAAGAACATACAGGTGCGTTTAGGGCGTAAAGATTATATCTGCATTGTTAGCATATTCTTAAAGCATATTACTTTAGATTATGTTTAACAGTCGCTTTATAGCGCACCCATTCCTATAAGTAGCATCCGCGTAAACCACGCCGCAAATGAACCAAACGCGAAAGCGACCAGGAAAGCCAGAAGCGCGCGGAACCAGTTTGCGCCGTTCATACGGCGGTATGCACCCCAACTTATACATCCCCAGATGAATACGAACAGCCCACCGGCGACTGTAATAAAATATGCAGACAGGATATGTGGATTAACGAATCTTGATTCGTCGAAAGGAATGCCCGCGCGGCGGGCTGCAATTTCATTTGCAAAAGCAACGGGGTCATTTGCTCTCAGATAGCCGTCGGAAATAATTATGGAAACGAAATAGATCACGAAGATCACGCCGAAACTATAGGAGTTGATGATCAGGTAATCAATGAATTTACGTTTGCTTCCAAAAATGCACCAGGATAAATAGATACACAATGTGGACAAGCAAATGACCAGAATGATCGCCATGCTTACAGCAGCCAGTTCACTATAAATATTTTCGACTACTTCTTTATCGAGCCTGTAATAATTAAGCAGCACAATCAGCACCAACGAGATCAGTCCGAATTTCAAAGCGTTTGTAAGCGATTCTTTGTTCCCTTGTTCATCTGCCGGCAATTGTTGTATGGGAAATTGTCGGGGCGAACCAAACATCTTCGAAAAGTTGATGAGGTACTGCGGTACCGAGTTCATGACTTCTTTGGCTAGCTCTTTCATGCAGTGTGGGATTTGGCTTACTTAAAGATAACAACTGTATGAAAGGCTCGCAAGAGATTAGCTTTTGGTTGCTATCAATACCAGGTCGGTCGTTGGCTTGCCGTTGTACTCATAATGTTTGCGGTAGGTTTCTATCAGCTGCAGCTTATTGGCTTTCAATGCTTCGGTCAGATAACCTGCTTCGTGGTAATACATGAACACTTTATCTCCCGAAGATGCCGTTTGTATTCCGGAGTTGTTGTAATCATCCTCCATGGTGCTCAGGTAAAGCACGCCGGTATCATTCAAAATCGTTGCCGCGTCTGTGATAAACTGCACCGCCTCTTCTTTAGACAAGTACGGAAAGCCAAAACCACATATCACAGCGTCAAATACCTTGTTGAGCTTTCTGATCTCGCGGATGTCCATCAACTGAAACTTTGCCGAAGGACAATTCTGCTCGGCCAGTTCCAGCATTACAGTTGACAAGTCGATGCCGAGAATATTCAAGTCAGGGCGTTTGCCGAGCAGATAGGCGCTGATATTACCGGGACCGCAGGCTACATCTAGTATCTCAGCATTTGGTGAAAGTTTGCTGAGTGCCAGATCGAAGCCATCGTGATACGTGCTGGTATCCATGAACTTCTCCTGGTAGGTGAGCGCATTTTTATCGAACACTGCCGGTGCCAGTTTGATCCTGTCCATAGTCTCAAATTTATTGAAAAAAAACAGCTTCAGTCTGCAAGTGTGGACTATACTCCACCCTTTATACTTGTGCTAAAAAAATGGAACATACCGAAACTAACGTCGTATTGCAACCTAACTACCATGTGCGCAAAAAACTGCTGGACGAGCGCAAGATCTTTTTGTGGTGCCAGGTAGATGAGGGCAGCTCTAAAACGGTTGTCGAGCAACTCTCTTATCTTGAAGCGATAGCACCGGGCACGCCGATACATATGTACATTAATTGCCCCGGAGGTATGGTTACCGCAGGCTATGCAATGTATGACATGATGCAGCTCATTTCATCCCCCGTGTACACTTATTGCATCGGCTTTGCGGCGAGCATGGGCTCTATTGTTCTATCGGGCGGCGAAAAAGGACACAGGTATATTTACCCAAATGCAGAGGTGATGATACACCAGCCGGCGGTCGGCGGTTTCCAGGCCAATTCAGCGGATATAGAGATCAACGCCAGGCATATTGCGCGTACAAAACACCAAACTGCAGAAATACTAGCCGCGAACTGTGGACAGCCAAAACAAAAAGTGCTCAAAGACTTTGACCGCGATTATTGGATGAATGCAGAGGAAGCACTAGCCTATGGCATAGTCGATGCCTTCGTGAAACCCTAGGCTGCCAACTGCATCTCAGGCAATGTAAGGATGTGTCCTGTTTTTTTGCGAAGCAATAATTGGTGTTCGCGGTTCAATTTTAGCTTGAACTCGTGCAGCCTTTCCAGTTCGCTGTCGATACCGGTTATCTTTCGTTCCACTACTTGTATCAGTTTAGAGATATCCAGTACTTGTATCGATTGCAACACCAGCAACTCACGTATCTCTTCCAGCGTAAAGCCAAGCTCTTTGTATTTGCGGATGGCATTGAGTGCTTCTACCAGTTCTTCCGGGTAGTCTTTGTAGTTATTATTCAGGCGTTTTCTTTTCGGCACGGCTATCAATCCTATTTTCTCATAGTACCTGATGGTATCTTTTGAAAAACCGGTACGTTTTGATAATTGTCCGATGAGCATGGGGAGTGTTTTTCAAAATCAATATTCTATAGTGAGATCGTATTTGTGCAGGAGGCCCGCTATACCTGCAACAGAGAATTTTGCTTTTTTGATCTTGTTCTTCTCAGGATCTATTGAATAATTATACGATGTCCGCAAATCGGCGCCTTCAAGTAGTGTATTGTCAAACGTAGCACCGGAAAGATCGCAGTTAATGAAGATAGCGTCTGAGAGGTCAGCAGAGGTGAGGTCTGTTTCAACCATCCGGCAATCTTTAAACACAGTCTTTTTCAGCTTGATCTGATAAAAGGAAGAATGATCGAGTGCACAACCATCAAAACTGAAAGCCAGGGCAAACTCGTTGCATTCGCTGAATTGAGTACCCATCATCTTGCAGTTCTCAAACTTTACCTGTCGGAGAGCCGTTTTAGCCAGCTTAACCATGCTCAGATTGCAGTTGATAAAACTGCAATCGATGAAAATACTTCCTGACAAGTCGGCATTGGAAAGATCACAGTTCCGGAAAATACAGTTCTCGTACTCGCCGGATTCAAAACCCGTAGCATCCAGCTCGTCTTTTTCAAAAGTCTTATCGAGGACTAACTCTGCTCGCATATGCGCAAGTTATGATTCTCTGCAAATCTATCCTTGTGTACTCACGACGCCATAGATCTTTTCGATCTGCATTATATGGCGTTGCGTATGATAGATAACGAACTTTACCCACTCAAAACGCGTCAGGAAACCGAACACGGGTAATTCCATATCCAGACATAGTGCCTCCAGGTCTTTCGACGCAGCTTCTTCGCAAAGTGCTTCGTTGGTGCGAATTTGCGCAATCAGTGTTGCCTTATCGTGTTTGGTTTGTTTGGGCTGCAAGATGTCCATCGCTTCAAACTTTTGGTTGAGGTCGAAAAACATAGCTTTAGTAGCCGGCACTTGTTCGTCGAATGATCTGTCCGTATTCGTTGTTTTGCTGTCGGGTATCCCCGCTGTAGCTATTACGAGGTGTTCTCCTACCTGCCCGGCCGTCCAACTGCCGGCAAAAGGTATTTTGTTCAACTCCTCTCCATCAAATTTGTTGATGGTTTGAACGAGGTGATCGAAGGCATCGTGAAGTTCATTAACGAGCGAAGCGCGGATATTGTTTTCCATAGTACGAAGTTGTTTCAGCAAAGATGTTTCAAGCTAGAGTATCCGATCGCTGTCGGAAACGACAAATAATGGGCTATTTGCGACAAAACACGTTCGACCTCGCTAATGTTTAACATTTAATCTTGCAGTTCAATCGGACGATTATATAAAATTGCCGCTTCTTATACATAACAAATGACTACCGAAACAACTTTACCCATCGGCAAATGGATCAGGCTGACTTCGCTGGGCTGGCTGCTTGGCGTAATCCTGGTGTTAGCTTTCTCGGCCGCTTTCGAGGGGCTTGGTTTCAGCAAGCAATTCCCGGTAGGTCTGGGTATGGGAGCCGGGGTTGGCTTGCTGCAATGGCGCTACCTTCATAAACGGGTGGGAATGAACAAAACCTGGATCTGGTATTCTGTTGCAGGCATGACTGTTCCATTCATAGTTTTTGACATATGGGCAGGGTATTCGGTACCAATTGCATCCCCGGGGGATTACCTGCCCTATACTGCAGGAGCAGGCAGCCTGTTTATCAGCCTGCTACAGTTTGGTATGCTTCGGAAGAGATTCAACAAGATGGCCGCCTGGGTACCCTTGAGTTTTTTGGGCTGGTTTGCTGCCACTAGTGGTGTGTTCCTTATTAATTATACAAATAAGCTGGGGCTGCCTAATATTATGGTTCTATTCCTCAACCTTTTCCTGATGCTGGCGGGCGGGCTGATATTGGGTTTATGCACAGCTCCCCTCATTCGCCGGCTGACCCCTGTTGGCGCAACCGCTTAAGTCGCGCCTATAGCCGTTTTTGCTCCTCCTGATGGCGCGGAATGCCCCAAACACGGCATTTCCCCCTACCTTTGAAAAATTAAGTATCAAAAATATCATTGATAATCAATCATTTATGAATACAGCCTGAAAAAAGTTAATGAATTTTTTGGCGCATCCGATAGCTGCCTGTACCTTTGCAGTCCCAAAATTTTCTACGGGAGAAACAAGCTTAAAAAAATGAGACATCTTAGTTTTAAAACACAGAGTGCCAACGAGAAGATCGTAAAACGCGAGTGGTTTGTAGTAGATGCTACTAACCAGACAGTTGGCCGCATGTGCACCAGGATCGCGACAGTATTGCGCGGCAAGCACAAAGCATATTACACTCCGCATTTCGATGCAGGCGATTATGTGATCGTTGTTAACTCTTCGAAAGTAAAGTTCACCGGCAACAAGCTCGAAGATAAAGAATACCTGACCTACTCAGGATATCCCGGTGGCCAGAAAGCAGCTACAGCTAAAGTGATGATCAACACACGTCCTAACGTAGTTATCGAGCGCGCTGTAAAAGGTATGCTTCCTAAAAACCGCCTTGGCCGTGCTATGTACAAGAAACTTTTCGTGTATGATAGCGCTGAGCACCCGCACAAAGCACAGCAACCAAAGGAATTGAAATTCTAAAATAATCTGATAAACAATTCCGATAGCTATCGGAACCAAATCATTTATAATAAATGGAAAAGCAAAAAAACGCCGTTGGTCGCCGTAAAGAAGCAGTTGCTCGTGTATACCAGAGCAAGGGCACCGGCAGCATCACGGTAAATGACAAAGAATACAAGGCATACTTCCCGATGATGTACCTGCAAAACCAGGTAGAGCTGCCTTTGAAAACCATCGACTCGCTGGGTAGCTTTGATGTGGTTGTGAATGTACAAGGCGGCGGACCGAAAGGCCAGGCTGAAGCTATCAAAATGGCTATCGCCCGCGTACTTTGCGAAGTGAATCCTGAGTACCGCCCGGCTCTGAAGAAAGAAGGCCTGATGACGCGTGACCCACGTTCAGTTGAGCGTAAGAAATTCGGTAAACGCAAAGCTCGCCGTAGCTTCCAGTTCTCTAAACGTTAATCGCTGGTACACTTTATTTTTAAACCGCAAGAAATTATTAAAATGGAAGAAAATAAAAGCCTGCACCAGCAACTACTTGAAGCTGGTGTACATTTTGGCCACTTGAAGAAAAAGTGGAATCCGAAAATGTTGCCGTACATCTTTGCTGAAAAGAACGGCATCCACATAATAGACCTGAACAAAACCATCGATGGCCTGGACGAAGCTGCTGCTGCACTGAAGTCTATCGCTAAAAGCGGTAAGAAGGTCATGTTCGTAGCAACAAAAAAACAAGCGAAAGAGATCGTGGCAGAAGCTGCTGCAAAAGTGAACATGCCTTTCGTTACTGAGCGTTGGCTGGGTGGTATGCTTACCAACTTCCAGACGATCCGTAAGAGCGTGAAGAAGATGCAGAGCATCGAGAAAATGCTGCAAGACGGTTCTATGGACAGCGTTACTAAAAAAGAGCGCCTGACACTGAGCCGCAGCAAAGAGAAAATGGAGAAAGTACTGGGTGGTATCTCACAAATGGGCCGTACTCCTGCCGCACTGTTCATGGTTGATATCAGCCACGAGCATATTGCACTGGCAGAAGCAAAACGCCTGGGCATCACTACTTTCGCTATGGTTGATACCAACAGCGATCCTACCAAAGTTGATTTCGCTATCCCTTCAAACGACGATGCGACAAAATCTATCGCTATCATCGTACAATACCTGACAGCAGCTATTATGGAAGGTCTCCAGGAGCGCTCTCAGACAAAAGAAGAGGAAGAAACGGAAGAAACTTCTGAAAGGATGCGTGGCCTTGACATCGACGAAGAAGGCGGTGCAGACAAAGACAAAGAAAGAGGCGAGCGTCGCGGACGCGGTGCCGGTGCTGGCCGCAGTGGCGGACCGGGTCGTGGCACAGGCGGTGGCAACCGCCCGGGTGGCCCGGGCCGTGGTGCAGGCAGCCGTCCTGCAGGTGCAGCTAAAAGGTAGACCGTTGATTACGTTGATTGAATGATTGGCGTGATTCTATAAATAATATAAGATCAAAGCCCCAGCGTTTGGGGCTTTGACTTAAACAAAAATTCTCGCAAAGCATTTTATAAAACTTATAAAAGGATATTAAACAATGAGTAGCGTAGCAATATCTGCAGCAGACGTGAACAAACTGCGCCAGCAAACAGGCGCAGGCATGATGGACTGCCGCAAAGCCCTGATGGAAAGCGATGGCGATTTCGAAAAAGCAATCGATTACCTGCGTAAAAAAGGACAAAAAGTAGCTGCCAACCGCAGCGACCGCGAAGCTAAAGAAGGCGTTGTGCTGGCTAAAGCTTCTGCTGACAATACATACGGCGTTATCGTGAACCTGAGCTCTGAAACCGATTTCGTAGCTAAGAATGCTGAATTCATCGAGTTCGCCCAGAAGATCGGCGACATCGCGCTGCAAACAAAAGCATCCAGCGTTGAAGACCTTAAAGCAGCATCAATGGATGGTGCTACAGTAGGCGAAAGGTTGCTGGAAATGGTTGCCAAGATCGGTGAGAAGATCGATATCATCCGTTTCGAAACAATGACCGCTGCTGCGGTGGTTCCTTATATCCACGCAGGTTACCGCATCGGTGTACTGGTTGGTTTGAACAAAGCTGCTAACGATAACATCATTGCTGCCGGTAAAGACGTAGCTATGCAAATTGCTGCGATGAACCCGCTGGCTGTTGATGCTGAGAGCGTATCTGCGGAAATGGTAGAGCGCGAAAAAGCGATCGCAGTAGAGCAGGTGATGGCTGAAGGTAAAGCAGCTGACATGGCAGAGAAGATCGCTGCCGGTAAACTGAACAAATTCTTCAAAGAAAATACCCTGCTTCCGCAAGCTTTCGTAAAAGACAACAGCAAAACTGTTGGCGATTACCTGAAATCCGTGGAAGCTGACCTGACAGTAACTGCTTTCAAACGCATTGCTGTAGGTTAATAGCAGATCTCTTGCATGTCAAAAGCCTCACGCCACAAGCGTGGGGCTTTTTTTATTAGTCCGTACTGGTACGTATGAAAAATACCTCGTATGCGGTATGGACTATGATAAACGCCCTGAATAGCTTTGCATTTTGAAGAAGATTTGCGCGAAAAATTGGAATAAACCCTTTTTAAACATAAAACAATACATAATCCATTTCCTTAATTGGAAAAGTTTTATTTCTTTTGCGCTGGAACGCTCTTGACATTAAGTATTATTTTAATAGAGTTTATTAATAAATCGACACACAAATGAGAAAATTTACATTAGCATTAGCTCTCGCAGCTGCCATTCCGATGGCTGGCCAGGCACAACGCTATATGG